>DAIRDI010000083.1:0-11134 GCA_036796235.1 Candidatus Competibacteraceae bacterium
ATTTATTGATTTAAAACAATATTACAAGACTGAGTAATTTTTGTCATGTACAGAGGCATGAAACACATTACCGACTTTCTCAGTGCCCAAAAGACTCAAGGCGCACAGATTCTCAAGCAGGTACACCAAGCCGCAGCGAAGACGGCGCTGGTTTCCATGAAACGCTACGAAGCTGAATTCTCATCGGTGGTAGAGGCTTGTATCGAAAAAGAGGCTCCTGAATCCCTAAAACGCATGGTTTTTGATTCCCATAGCGCATAACCGACCTGAAAGCCGCCCCAGTGCTGACCGCAGACTCTCGCCGGTATCGCGCAGGTAAACCGTGGCGAGCGGTACCAAGGAGCACCAACATGGCCGATGCCATCTGTCTTGGCGAGTTATTGATCGACTTTGTCCCCACCGTCACCGGCGCGGGCTTGATCGACGCGCCGGCGTTCGTCAAGGCGCCGGGGGGCGCGCCCGGCAACGTGGCGGTCGGCTTGGCGCGACTCGGCGTCCCCAGCGCGTTCATGGGCAAGGTGGGCGACGATCCCTTCGGCCATTTTCTGGCCAACACCTTGGCTGAGGCCGGCGTGGACGTCAGCCCGTTACGCTTCTCGACCGAGGCGCGCACCGCGCTGGCGTTCGTCTCGTTGCGGGCGGACGGCGAACGGGAATTCATGTTCTACCGCCACCCCAGCGCCGACATGCTGTTCGCTCCGGAAGAAGTGGATGCCGACGCCATCAAGGGGGCAAAACTCCTGCACTTCGGCTCGATCAGCCTGATCGGCGAACCGTCGCGCGGGGCTACCTTGCATGCGGTCGACGCGGCCCGCGCCGCCGGCTGTCTGGTGTCCTACGATCCCAATCTGCGGCTACCGTTGTGGCCGGACGTGACCGCCGCGCGGGATGGCATGTTGCTCGGGTTGAAAAAGGCTCATGTCGTCAAGCTCAGCGACGACGAAAGCGAGTTCCTGACTGGACTCCGCGACCTGGACGCCGCCCGCCAGGCGCTCTGGCACGACGAACTGAAGCTGATGGTGATCACGCGCGGCCGCGCTGGGTGCGTCTATTTCACTCCGGCATTCTCCGGCACGGTCGAGAGTTTCCCGGTCGAAGCAGTCGATACCACCGGCGCCGGCGATGGCTTCGTGGCGGGTCTGCTGCAGGGACTGCTGGCCGATCCGGCCACGGTTCAGGATGAAGCGCGCCTGCGGGAACTCTGCCGCTTCGCCAATGCGGTTGGCGCGCTGGCGACCACCCAACGGGGCGCAATTCCGGCGTTGCCGGAGCGGGAACGGGTACGGGATTTTTTGAACCAGGCGAGTTGAGCAGCGAATCATGCCTCACACAGCCATCCCAGTGATCACCGTCGTTCTCAACCCGGCGCTCGACCACACCATCGAGGTCGCCGGCCTGCGACTTGGAGCGGTCAACCACGCTTTGCGGATACAGGTCGAAGCCGGCGGTAAGGCGATCAACGTCGCCTCCTGTCTGGCCGACTTCGGCGTGAGCGCGGCGGTCACCGGCCAACTGGGTCGGGACAACGCCGCATTATTCGAGGCGTTGTTCCAGCGCAAAAAGATCGCCAACCACTGCCACCTGCTCGACGGTCTCACTCGGATCAACACCAAGCTGGTCGATACGGTCAGCGGTGAGACCACCGATCTGAACCTGCCAGGACCGGAACTCACGCCCGCGACGGCGGCGGACCTGCTGGAACAGGTGCTGCAACGCCTCGACCGATTGCTCGAAGCGGCGCGCTGGGTGGTCCTATCCGGGAGTCTGCCGCCTGGCATGCCGGCGAACGCCTACGCCACGCTCGCTCGCCGGGCGCACGCCGCCGGCGCCGCCGTAGTGCTCGACACCAGCGGCGCGCCACTCAAAATCGCCTTGGCGGCCGGTCCCCGGCTGATCAAACCGAACCGGCATGAATTGGCCGAACTGGTGGGCGAGCCGCTCGCCACCCGCGAAGCGCTGGTCGCCGCCGGGCGGGCGTTGCTGAACGGTCCCCACGCTCCCGAAACCGTGGTCGTGTCGCTGGGCGGCGACGGCGCGTTGTTTCTCACCCGCGAACAGGCGCTGCACGCCCATCCCGTGAAAGTCGCGGTAACCAGCACGGTCGGCGCCGGCGATGCGATGGTGGCCGGACTGGTCGCGGCCCGGCTGGAAAATCTGGCGCTGGTGGAAACCGCCCAACTAGCGACCGCCTTTTCCGCCAGCAAGCTGACCCGCCTCGGCCCGCATCTGCCGCCGCCGGACCAGGTCCGCGCTCTGGCCCGGCAGGTCGTCGTGTCTACCCTCGACTGAGCGGCCGTATAAAAATAACCGACTGATTGATCAAAACTCCGTAGCCGGCGAGCGGCGGACGTGAGTCCGCTGTTTCCGCGCCCGCCGATAGCGCCGATCCCTTGCCGCGTTCCGGGAAACAGGGGGCTGACGCCCCCCGCTCGCGGAACGACCAGCCGCTCCAGAGGGAGAGGGGAGTTTTCGTACAGGCTCTCAACATGCCGGGACCGGAACTCACCGCCGTGTTCGCTGCATCCCGGGCGTATTGCTGGCGACGATTGATCTGGCCGAGCGCCTCGAGTGCGAGACTTTCTGAATTGAGCCCGTTAAGATCAGGAAGCGCGGGCGATAGGGGAATTTCCCTTCGAATCGCAACCAGCGCGTGTATATTCATTCTGAATGAACCCCTACTTCGCTGATCCATGAAATGAGCCACCAACCGCCAAGCCATCCGGTCGAAGTCCTGCAGAAAATCGAGTTGGAGGAAGCGCTCGATCCAGACGACCCACGCTACGTGGACACCCGAATCGCGCGGGGTAGCGAGCGGACGTTCAACCGGTTGGCAACCAAATTCGGGCTTTCCCCGCGCGATGGCCGCCTGTTCCAACCGACGCAGCGACACGTGCTGTTCTTTGGCCACATCGGCAGCGGCAAGACGACCGAATTGCGTCGCTATGCCAGGGATCTCAGCGGGCCGGGGCGGTTTTTCGTGGTCGAGGTCGACGTCAATATTTTCCTCGATCGCCACAATTTGCAGTATGCCGATCTGCTGATGGCCATGGCCCGCGCCTTGCTCGAACGCCTGCGCGACGCAGGGCTGGCGCTACCTCCCGCCGCGCTACAGAGTTTGGAAAACTGGTTCGCCGACAAAGTGCTGAGTCGGGAGGACACCAAGGAACTCGCCATCGGCATCGACACGAGCGTTACGGCGAAGGGCGGCGTTCCTTATCTATTGGAATTGCTGGGCCGGTTCACTACCGCGTTCAAGAACAATTACACGTACAAGGAATCGCTGCGCCGGGTCATCCGAAACACCTTCAGCGATTTTGCGGTCGCCTTCAATTGCCTGCTGGAGCAGGCGGAAATCACCCTGACCAGCGCGAATAAGGCGTTGCGGGTGCTGTTCGTCATCGACGGCACCGACAAACTGCGCGGCGAGGACACCCACCAGTTTTTCGTTTACGACGCGGAGCAATTGCTGGCCATCACGACACTGGTGATTTACACCGCGCCGATCAACCTCAAGTACGAAAGCAACCTTGCCGGCAAGCTGGATGCCGATCTGGTATTGCCGATGATCAAGCTGCACGAAAAGGACGGCGCCCGCTGCGAAGCGGGCTGGAACGCGATGCGCGACATCCTGCTGCGGCGGGCCGACCGCTCGCTGTTCGCCAGCGATGCGGAAATCGAGCGGCTGATCGAACATTCTGGCGGCCATCCGCGCGAATTGCTGCGCCTGCTCAAACTTTCTTGCGAGTTCGCCGAGGGCGATCTCCTCGACGCCGATACCGTCGAGTCGGCGATCCGGCAACTCGCCGCCGAATACCGCCGCTTTCTCGAACCGGAGGACTATAAGTTGCTGGCCATTATCGACACCGACAGCATTCACGCCGGCAACGACGAACGCACCCGGCGATTGCTCTACAACCTGGCGCTGCTCGAATACAACGATGCCTCCTGGCGGCGCAGCCATCCCGTGGTACGCACGCTGGAAGGCTACGAGCGGGCGTGTTCGGCCCCGCCATCGGCGGCCGGGAACTGACGATTCGTGCCGGCCCGCGATTTCCGTTTTGACTTTTCCCGCCATCGGGCGGCGGGGGACTTGCGTCCGGAACATATCGCCGATTTTCAGCGCCTGGTCAAAACGCTGCGCCACGGCAGCCGTTTTCAACTTCTGTTCGCCGAATTCACCGAAGCGACCTATCGCGACGTATTGATCCAGAAAATCGACCAGGTACTCGCCGATCTCGATCTCCAAGTAGCGCGGATCGAGCTTTCCCAGTCATCCTTCGCCGACTTTGCCGCCCTCGAAACCGAACTGCGCCAGATCGCCGCCGCTCGCGACGCGATTCACCTGACCGGCGTGGACGGCTGGTTCGACGAGGACCGCTGGCGGGATTTCAATATCCGGCGCGAAGCGATCGCCGGCGCGGCGCGAGTGCGGTTGGTGATCTGGCTTGGTCCTGAGAGCACGACCCACGTCATCGCGCTGGCGCCGGATCTGTGGGCCTGGCGAGATGGCGTCTATGCCTTCGCCAGCATGCCAACCGCCGTTCGAGAACCACTCCAGCCGCAAGGAGGCCCAGTCGATCCGCGCACGCTGGCCGAGCGCAGCCGCCGCATCGCTGTCCTGCGCGAATCTCTCGCCGCTAAGCCTCCGCCAGATGATGAAATCCTGGGTATGTTATGGGGCGAACTTGCGGGCTTGCTGGAGAGCATCGGCGACCTCGACGAGGCGCTGCGGATTTACCGGGAGGAAGAACTGCCGGTGTACGAGCGGCTGGGCGACGTGTGGGCGCGGGCGGTGACGCTGGGCAAGATCGCCGATGTGTTGCAGGCGCGCGGGGAGTACGACGAGGCGCTGCGGATTCGCCAGGAGGAACAACTGCCGGTGTACGAGCGGCTGGGCGACGTGCGCTCGCGGACGGTGACGCTGGGGCAGATCGCCGACGTGTTGCAGGCGCGCGGGCAGTACGACGCAGCGCTGCGGATTTACCGGGAGGTCCTGCCGGCGTTCGAGCGGCTGGGCGACGTGCGGTTGCGGGCGGTGACGCTGGGCAAGATCGCCGACGTGCTCCAGGCGCGCGGGCAGTACGACGAGGCGCTGCGGATTCGCCGGGAGGAAGAACTGCCGGCGTTCGAGCGGCTGGGCGACGTGCGAGAGCGGGCGGTGACGCTGGGCAAGATCGCCGACGTGCTCCAGGCGCGCGGGGAGTACGACGAGGCGCTGCGGATTCGCCGGGAGGAAGAACTGCCGGTCTACGAGCGGCTTCAGTCGGCGCGGGATTTACTCGTCTGCCGCGCCAATATTGGACTCACTTACCTCAGGCGCAACTTGGCGGGAGACCGCCAGAAAGCGTTGGAACTTCTGAATTCGGCCCTGCAAGACGCGCGACGGCTGAATCTACCTGAAGCCGGGGAAATCGCCGAGATTATCCGGCAGACGACGCAAGCGTTGCTGGATTCGTTTTCACCTCCGGAGCGGTAATCGAGCGCCAGCGGTGGATTGCTCGAACCGGATTGCCATAAGACCATGCCCCTGCATCCCACCGTGGCGGCGGTCACCGACCGCATCCGCCAGCGCAGCACGCCGACCCGGTCCGCCTATCTGGCCCGCCTGGAGCAGATGGGTAACAACGGCCCGGTCCGCATAAGCCTGTCCTGCACCAATCTGGCGCACGCCTTCGCCGCCTGCGAACCGAACGACAAGCAGGTATTACGCGAAGCGCGCTGGCCGAATATCGCCATCGTTTCTTCATACAATGACATGTTGTCCGCCCATCAACCGCTGGAGCGCTTTCCGGCCCTGATCAAGCAGGCGGCGCGCGAGGCGGGCGCGGTGGCGCAGTTCGCCGGCGGCGTACCGGCCATGTGCGACGGCGTGACGCAAGGCCAGCCGGGCATGGAACTGTCCTTGTTCTCGCGCGATGTCATCGCCATGGCGACGGCGGTGGCGCTGTCGCACGACGTGTTCGACGCCGTGCTGTGCCTCGGCGTGTGCGACAAGATCGTGCCGGGGCTGGTGATCGGCGCGCTGCACTTCGGCCACCTGCCGGCGATTTTCGTCCCCGGCGGGCCGATGCCGTCCGGCTTGCCCAACGCCGAGAAGACGAAGATCCGCCAACTCTACGCCCAAGGCCAAGTCGGGCGCGACGCGCTGCTGGAAGCCGAGTCGAAGGCGTATCACGGACCGGGAACCTGCACCTTCTACGGCACCGCCAACTCGAATCAGATGTTGATGGAGGTGATGGGCCTGCATCTGCCCGGCGCGGCGTTCGTCAACCCCAACACGCCGTTGCGCGACGCGCTGACCCAGGCGGCGGCGCGGCGCGCGGCCCGGATCACCGCGCTCGGCTCGGAGTACATCCCGGTCGGGCGGGTGATCGACGAGCGCTCGATCGTCAACGGCATCGTCGGGTTGCTGGCGACCGGCGGTTCGACCAATCACACCCTACATCTGGTGGCGATGGCGCACACCGCCGGGATCGCCATCAACTGGGACGACTTCGGCGACTTGTCGGCGGTCGTCCCGCTGCTCGCCAACATCTACCCCAACGGCCAAGCCGACGTGAACCACTTCCACGCGGCGGGCGGCATGGGGTTTCTGATCGGTGAATTGCTCGATGCCGGGTTGCTGCACGGTGACGCGCTCACCGTCGCCGGTGAAGGTCTGGCGCGCTACCGCGAGGAACCGGTCCTGGAAAACGGCACGCTGGCCTGGCGTCTGGCGCCGGAGCAAAGCGGCGACGAGAGCGTGCTGCGTCCGGCCGCGCGGCCGTTCAGTCCCGACGGTGGACTGAAATTATTGCGCGGCAATCTGGGCCGGGCGGTCATCAAAACCTCGGCGGTGAAGCCGGAGCATCGCATCGTGGAAGCGCCCGCTTTCGTATTCAACAGCCAGGAAGCGCTGATGGCCGCGTTCGACCGGGGCGAACTCAAACGCGACCTCGTCGCCGTGGTGCGCTATCAGGGACCGCGCGCCAACGGGATGCCGGAGTTGCACCAGCTCACTCCGCCGTTGGGCGTGTTGCAGGACCAGGGTTTCAAGGTGGCGCTGGTCACCGACGGCCGCATGTCGGGCGCATCCGGCAAGGTGCCGGCGGCGATTCACGTCACACCGGAATGCGTGGCCGGCGGGCCGCTGGCCAAAGTGCGCGACGGCGATCTCATTCTGCTCGACGGCGAACGCGGCATTCTCCAAGCAAAGATACCGGAAGCGGAATGGGCCGCGCGCCAGCCGGAACCCGTGGACTTGAGTTCCAACCAGCACGGTCTGGGTCGCGAGTTGTTCGCCGTGTTCCGGGCCAACGCCAGCGGGGCGGAACAGGGGGCAGTCATCCTGGCCAGCTCAGAGGGCCTCACCCATGGAGGTGCGCCATGAACGTCCTGGACGTGATGCGCGCCGGACCGGTCATCCCGGTCATCGTTATCGAGGAGCTGGCGCACGCGGTTCCCTTGGCCAAGGCGCTGGTGGCCGGGGGGGTGCGAGTGTTGGAAGTCACCTTGCGCACCCCGGTGGCGTTGGAGGCGATTCGAGCGATTGCCCGCGAGGCACCGGAGGCCATCGTCGGCGTGGGCACCCTCACCCGTCCCGAAGAGTTTACCGGGGCGCTGGATGCCGGCGCCTGTTTCGGAGTCAGTCCCGGCTTAACCCCGGCGCTGATTCAAGCCGCGCGGGATAGCGGCCTGCCGCTGCTGCCGGGGGTGATGACGCCCTCCGACGTGATCGCCGCCCGATTGGCCGGCTTCCGCGAATTAAAACTATTCCCGGCTCAGCAAGCAGGCGGCGTCGGCATGTTGAAGGCGCTGGCCGGACCGTTCCCGGATGTAACCTTCTGTCCCACCGGCGGGATCACGGCGGAGACCGCGCCGGAGTTTCTGGCGCTGCCCAATGTCGCCTGCGTCGGCGGATCCTGGCTGACGCCCAGGGCCGCACTGGCGGCGGGCGACTGGGAGGCGATTACGGCGCTGGCCCGGCAGGCGGATGGTTTGTTGCGGGAACAGGTGTAGGCGTCGGCGATGAAGCAAAATCGACCAGCGGGCAATGAACGATAACCGGCGGATTCATTCAATAGTGAGGGCGTCGCTAGCCGATCGGCTGTCGCGGCGTTTGTTCCGCCGGTATCATTCTTCCTCGACAGGACGCGCCTCAAGTGGTTGCCAACTCATACACTGGATTTATAAGAAGCCCGTATCTCTTGCTGCTTGCGGCGGCCGCCCTGATCTGGCTCGTGCTCGGCGTCTCATTGCCGTCGACGCCCAAAATCCTGGGGGTACTGAACAACGCCGCGCATGCCCCGGTGTTCGGCGCGTTCGCGCTCATCGTGCTGCGTTTGATTCGCCTATATCGATCATCCGCCACCGCGCGGGCCAGCGACTACGGACTGGCGTTCGCCGTCGCAATCGGCGCCGGGGGCTTGGTCGAGATCGCCCAGGCATTCATCGATCGAGAGTCCTCGCTTGCGGATTTGGGTACGGACGCGCTCGGCGCTGGCTGCGCCCTCGGAATCGCCGCCGCTTTCGACCGGCAACTGTGGCCGTCCAGAATCCGGATCGCCGGCCGATTCGCCGCCGCGGCGCTGGGAGTGTATTGCGGCCTATGGGCGTTGTTTCCAGTAGGCCAAGCCGTCGTCGCCTACCTCGACCGGACAACGGCATTTCCCGTGCTGACCCGGTTTTCTTCGCCGCGCGACCTGTATTTCATCCGCAGCGGCACGGCGCATCTGTCGCTACAACCGCTCCCGGCGCGTTGGGCGCGACCGGGCGACGACTTGAGCGTGCGCATCGACTTCACCGCTCCCTTGTGGCCGGGCGTGAGCCACAACGAACCAGCGCCAGACTGGCGCGGCTTCTCGGCGCTGGCGCTGGACGTGACCAACCCGGAAGAAAGCCCTTTGCGATTGACGGTGCGCGTTCACGACGCAACCCACGATCAACGCCATGCAGACCGTTTCAATCGCACTTTCGAGGTCATGCCGGCGAGCCGCGAATTCCTGCAAATTCCAATCAAAGACATCGTCGCCGGTCCGGTCGACAGGCCGTTGGATCTGGCGCGAATCGCTGGCATCGTCGTGTTTGAAAGCTCCCGGGCGGCTCTTATCGGCCGGCATTTCTACCTGACCCGCATCTGGCTCGAATGACGGCGCGGCGGTTCATGCGTCGTCTGGGCGCGTTTTCAGGGTGGTCGGCGATAGGGTGTTTCCGCCGGCAACCGTTCGCCGGAAAGCGCTTCCAGGTTGAGTGTTCTTGCCATTCGCTTCAGACTTTACCGTCCGCTACAACCTTGGAATGCCTTTCCATGCGCCGACTCGCCCTTCTTCCCATCGGCCTGCTCCTCTGCGCCATCGCGCTCGCCCAATCCGCCGCGCCGGTCGAGGTCGGCGTTCGACCCTTGCGCGAGGTGGCTTTGCCCGACCGGGGCACGGCGCCAGCCAGCGCGATCGCTCCCAACGACAGCCAGATCGCCGCCGAAGTGACCGCCAAAGTGGCGCGCGTCCACGTCGAGGTCGGTGGCTCGGTGCGGGCCGGACAACTGCTGCTGGAACTCGACCCCGCCGATTACCGACTGGCGTTGGCGCAAGTCGACGCGCAGGTGACGGCAACGCGGGCGCGGGTGGCGCTGGCCGAGCAACGACTGCAACAATCGCTGGCGCTGCGCAAGAAACAGTTTGTTTCCGACGACGCGGTGCTGGAGTTGAAAACCGGGGTACAAGCCGCCGAAGCCGATCTCGAAGTCGCCCAGGCGCAACGGGCGATTGCGGCGCGCAACGTGGAGAAGTGCCGCATCGTAGCGCCGTTCGCCGGCGCGGTGCTGGAACGGCAGGCTCAAGTCGGCGCAATGGCGACGCCGGGCGCAACGCTGCTGCGCTTGGTGGATCTGGCGCCGCCCGAGATCGAAGCCCAAGTGCAGGCGGCGCGCGCCGACGAATTACCGCGTGCGACCGAGGTCGTGTTCGAGAATCAGGGTAAGCCCTATCCGGCGCGGTTGTTGCGGCTGTCGCCGGTGGTCGATGTCGCCGCGCGCACCCGCGTCGCGCGACTGACCTTCATCGACCGGGCCGCGCCGGCCGGCAGCAGCGGCACGCTGCGCTGGACGACGTCGGGCGTTCTGCTGCCGCCCGAGCTGATGGTCAAGCGCAACCAGGAGTTGGGCGCGTTCGTGGTGGAGAGCGGCCAAGCCCGCTTCGTGCCCGCGCCCGCCGCCCAGGAGGGCCGACCATTCGCCGTGGCCTTGCCGCCTGAAACGTCGGTCGTGGTGCGCGGCCAGCAGGGCTTGACCGACGGTCAGCCGGTGACCGTTATTGTTGGAGCGCGCTGACGGGGATCGAGATCCGCGTCCGAAGCCCGCGAGGGCGTCCGGCCGCGCGCCGCCGACCAGTGCGAACGGTAGTCGGCGTCGTTCGCCAGCGCGGTGGTTACAGCGCGGCTCCGGCTTTCTCCAATTCGGCATAGGTAGTCGGCCGCCGCGATGGATTGATGCTCAATCCCAACCGCAAGCCGATCTCCGATAGCGAGAAAATGCCGCGCACCGTCGGTATCTCGGTTTCGGGATCGACGTCCAATACCAGAGCGTGCTGGCGGTTGACCTGCCGCAGGGTCGCGATGAGGTCGCCCACTCGCGCGTCCAGGATGTCTTCCATCATCAACACTTCCAGTTTCGCCCGGAGGGTCATGACGTCGGAGACGAGCAAGTCCTCGCAGGCACAACCGGCCTTAGTCAAAATCCGGTCGACCTTTTCTCCGTCGACATCGCGACTGGTGATCAGCCCAAGGAGGTTGTCGTCGGCGTCGACGACCAGCAGCACGCGTACTCCGCGTTTGACCATGAGGTCCAGCCCCTTGCTGAGAGGGGTCGATAGTTCGGTGGTGACGGCGGTGACCTGGCAGAGGTCGGTCATCACCGATAACGCCGGGTCGTCGGTCGTGATGCGACGGGGCAACTGCTGTCTGGGTCGCGCATGGCGGATTCCCGGGCCTAGCCGGTGCAGCGGCAACGGGCGATACGAGTGTTTCATCAAAGCTCTCTCCTGTGTATGGGCACCATCAAACAACCGCGACCATTTAGTTTTTTGCCGGCGTATTATAAGGGAATATTGCCTATTGATAAATGTGGCGAATTGTCACGTTCGACTTTCGAACGACCAAT
>DAIRDI010000084.1:0-10850 GCA_036796235.1 Candidatus Competibacteraceae bacterium
CGAGATGCCCAGGTCCTTGAGACGCCCACTTGAAGCAGTACTGTTGTAAACGCCTAAATCGGGTCGCCGGGGGGAGCCGTGAGGCTTCTCCCTATCCCGATTAGGCCGAATGAGATTCCGGAGATGGTCGCGGTCGATTTCGACGATCTGTCGCTGGCGTTCGACTTCGTGAGCGCCGCGGCGCCCATGGAGCACCGTGCGTACGTGGCTCTGGACACCGGAAAGATCTACTGGATTTCGGAACTCGCCGAGATTGAGGAAGAAGCGATCCCGGACGATCTGTCCACCTCGGATCGGTACCTGGAGATACCGCACAAGAACGACCTCGATCTCGGGCAACGGCTCGTCTTCCGTTTTATCGAAGCGCGACTGCCCCATCAACACGACCGGGTCGCGAACATTTTTCGCCATCGCGGCGCGTACCGGAGATTCAAGGAACTCCTCGCGGCGGCGGACCGTCTCGAGGAATGGCGCGCGTTCGCGGCTGAGGCCACCGCCAACGCGCTCCGGGAATGGTGCCAAGAGAATGACCTGCATCCGATCGAACGCGAGAAGAACCCATCGGACTGATGGGGCCGTCGGCGCCGACGCCGCGCTTCGCCGCCGCCCGTTGCGCGGATCTCCCACAATCCTGCGGTGACGGATCACCCCGCCCACCGTCGCACTGGCCCGGTATCCACATGCACGAAGCGCGGATAAACGCCTACCCCGCCGGCCGCGAACTTCAGCGCCAGCTTCGCCAGCACCGGTGGCGGAATTCCTTCGACGGTAAAGTCCACCGCGTGGCCGGTCACATGCTGGGAATGGGGTGCCGCGTCCTCGATTCGGGCGTTGGTTTCGGCGGTCCGATAGCCGCTGGTGATCCGCAGCGGCTGGCGGATGCCACAAGCCCGCATCCAGGTTTGCATCCCAAACAGCAGATGGATCAACTGCAAATCCATGCGGGTGATTTGTTCGGCGCGGACATCCCGCAGCAGATAGCAGAGCAGATGATAGCCCTCGGTCACCAGGGTTTGATCCTGGAAGTACAGCGCCCGGCCTTCCTCCCGGGTCTGAACCCGATGCACCCAAAGCGACCGGCTGGGGATCGTCTCGACCGCCTCGATCCGGTCGGCTCCGATACCGCGCGCGCCCAACAGGCCGGCGGCCCCGAGTTTTAACACGGTGCGTCTTAACATGGGAAGTTCCCGTTTAGCCGTTCGGCATCAGGCGGTCCGCCGCCGGTTGGGCGGGCGCCCCCGCGGGCGCCCGGCGAGACGCTCCGGCAAACGCCGCCTCGATCCGCCGGGAGAGCTGCCCCAGTTCGCTGTCGTCCGCCTCCGGCCGCCGCGCCTCATCCAGCGCGGCGACCACCCAGCTAAAGGGGGGGCTTGAGGGGGCAACGGGTGCGACCGGGTTGGGTTCGGGCGGCGGAGCGTCGGTCGCCGGCGCCGGAATGGCGACCGGCGTCACGGCGGGTGGGTCCGGGTCGTCCCGCGCTCGGGAGTCCGCGCCGGGCAAGGGTTCGGTGCGCCGCACGCACGCGCCCTGCTCCAACCGCCACTCGGGATGGCGATCGAGCAGCAGATCGGCGATGCCCTGGGCATCCTTGGCGGCGCGGAAAATCTCTTTGTTGTCTTGCCGAAGCAACTCCAGGTACATCGCCAGATACGCGGCGTGCTCGTCGAGGTCGTGATGAACCCCGAGTTCCGCCCCCAGAAACGCGCTGGCCAGTTCCGCCCGCAACTCCTCACGGGCGTACTCCGGAGCGTGGCGGTCGAAACACCAGGGCCGGTTCAAGCGGGTTTCATGGCCGGTCCAGTGGCCCAGTTCGTGGAAGGCCACACCGTAATAGCCGCCGCTCGCGGGAAACCGCTCGCGAGGCGGCAAATGAATGGAATCCGTGCTGAGCCGGTAGAACGCCTCGACGCCCCCATGGACGATTCGGGCGCCGCTGCGGCGCAGGAGCGCCTCCAGATGCGCGTCCCGATCCCACGCGTGAGCCAGCGGGGCGTCCGTCGGGCCATACGCCTCCTCCAGAGTGGGGATCCCTTCGATCTGCGAGGCGTGGAACACGGTATGGCGGCGCAACAACGGAATGGTGCACCGGAGCGGCCGGCCGTCGTCATCGAGCGGCGGTTCCGCGTCGGGATCGGGGGCGGCGTCGATTTCGAGGCGCTTGAAAAAGTAGACCGAGGCCCCGCGCGCCCCGGCCGCGACCTGCCAGCCCCGCGCCTGGGCCTGTTGGTATCCGCACCAACGCGGATCGGCGAACCCCGGGCCGCTGGCCAGCAACAGCAGGATGTTGATGCCCTGGTAGGGTTTGCCCGTCGCGGCGTTGAACGGTAACGCCGGGACGCCGGGAGGGCGCGGTCGGTCCCAGGGACGCCGCCACGGCGCGGCGCCGTTCTCGATCAACGCGATCATCCGGTCGGTGACTTCCTGATACAGATTGCGGGGCACCCCACCGCCGCGCCCGCGCCGGCCATCTCCTCGGCCGCCGCCCTCATCACCCCTGCGCGTGGGGCGCGGACGGGGGTTCGCCATGGCGAGGCTCCTTGCCGCAGGCGGGCTGAAATCGGTGGCGGGCGCGGAAGGCGCCGCGGACGAGCGGCCGGACTCTCGCGCCGGAGCCATCGACGTCGGGGGGAGCCGCATCGGGCTTGGCGCGGCGCGGTGCGCGAGGAGTTGCGCCCTGACCCGCGGCAAGCCGCCCAAGACGTGAAGGTCGTTGAAATCGGTCGGCGCGGCGCCCGAGTCCAGGCCCGTGAAGTCCGGGAGCACGACCGACCCGCTCGCGGCCCGGGCCGCCTGTTCGGCGTAGGTTTTACCCGGGTTGCCCGGCGTGCGCGGATCGTCGTCGCCGGCCACGATCAAGGTCGCGTCCGGATAGCGTCGGCGCAAGCGCGCGGCCACGGGCGGCAAGTTGCCGGCGTTGAAACCTACCACCACCGGCCAACCGCTGGCGCGATGGAGGCTGGCGCCCGTCGCGTAGCCCTCGCACAGCAGGAGAGTCTTCGCGCCTTGCGGCTCGCCGAGCACGTGGCAGTGACCCTCGACGGCGCCGTCCTTCAAAAACCGTTTCGCGCCGTCGGGACCGATAAACGCCAGCGAATGCAATGTCCCATCCAAGTCCCGCACCGGCGCCACCAGTCGGTCTTTCAGCTGGCGGAGGCCCACGGCCGGCGCCTGCTTGGCGACCAGATAGGGATGGCGGGCCTCGACGAAGGGCCGCGCCCGTTCCCAGAGTTTGGCGGCGCGGGCGCGCGCTCGGTCGTGGCGCGCCCGTTGTTCCGCCGCGCGCCGGACCTGGATTTCGGCCCACTGCCGTCTCCATGCCCGCCGCTCGGCTTCGGGCGCTTCGCGCCATGGTTGGGCGGACCAGGTCTCGGAACGCCCGGTTTTCCACGATCCGAAGGCGCCCGAGGGAATCCCGTCGGCGTATAGAATCAGCCAGCCGTTCCGGCTGCCCGGCGCGTCGCCCGCCACGCGAAATCGATGGCGCACGCCATCGAACGCAATCGCGCGCGGATCGTGTGGCGCGCAGCCGGCGCGATGCATCGCGTCCAGCACGGCGAGTTGCTGTTCGTCGAGCCACGCGCTAGCCATCGCTCGGGTCCTCGGCGGAAAGCCCCAGCGCGGCGAGATCGGCGGCGTCCACGACCATGGCCAGCCCTTGCCACAGCTCCCAGCGCAACCGGTGCTGCTCGGCCGCGCGGGATCGGTCGCCCTCGCGATAGCCGGGCAGCGTGTCCAGGTACGCCGCCACCACCGGGTGCAAGCCCTCCGGAAGCGCCTTCAGGGCCTCCAGCTCCGCCAACTCTTCCACGAGAGTCTCGGTTAAGCCGGCGTCGTCCAGGCTCGCCACCAGCGCTTCCCAGGGCGCGCGGAGGGCGGAGGGTTCTTTTAAAATATGTTTTAACATATAAATTTATCTTTAAGGCGCCATGCGGGTGGAAGGGAGTCGGTTTCCGGTGGGAGGCCCGGCGTTCGTGGCGTCGTGAGGAGCGCTTTCCACCGCCAGCGCCGCCACCCACCGCTCGTGCAGCGCGGTGATCTCGCGATAATGATGGGGTACGCCGGCGTAGCCCAGATGGCGCTCTTGATACGCCCGCGCGCAGCGGTCGGCCGCGGCGGCGTCGCCTTGATTCGTCAATTCCTGATAGGTCTGGATCATCCGCGCGGATTCGTGATGCACCCGCGCCAGGGTGGCCGCATACAGGCGGCTCGCCGATTTGAGGGCGTGCATTCGCACGATGCGCAACGCCTCCAGGGGGAGGGGCTGCCCGCCGGTCAGGGGTTGGGTCTGGCGTTCTACCTCGGCGGCAATGGCCTGGCGGGCATCGTCCAGCAACACCGGCAACTCACGGTTGAACGGCGCCTGGAGGGCCGCCTCCACGACCCGGGCCAAGGCGCGCGCCCAAGCCATCCGTTCGTCGGCCTCGGCGCCGACCGAGCACCACGCCGTGGCGGGCGCCGTCTCTTGGGGCAGGGCCGCCGGCGCCGAGGTCAGCCAGCTCCCCATCCGCGCCGGCGCGATCTCCTCCAGTAAGGCGGGTCGCCGCTCGAGGAGCGCCACCAACGCGCGGGCCATTTCATAGCGGTGATAGTTCGCGAAGACCGGGCGCTCCCCGGCGCCGTGCCCGTGCGACTCGAAGGCCGCCGCGGTCTCCTCGATCCACCGCGCCGCCCGCTCCACATACGCCGAGACCGCGACGCTCGCTCGCTCGTCGGTCGGTTGCCCGTGGTCCCGCGCCCGAGCCTCGTAACCCAGCGCCGCCACGAGCAGCCCGCCGTGCAGCTTGGCCGTGGCCAACCGCCGCTTGAGTTGCTGGCGCGCGTGCGCTTCCTGATCCCGCCACGCCTGTTCGCCGGCCGCGCCGCCCGGGATCGCCAGCGGATCGACCGCGGCGGCGGGTGTGGTGGACCGCTGGCGCAGCGTGACCAGCGCATCGGCATCCGCCGCCGGCGCTGGGGAGGTTCCCGGCGGCAGACCTTCCACCCAGGCACTGAACTGTTCGGGTCTCATCACGAGGGTCATGGCGTCTCTCCGGTGCGGGTGGAGGGGGCCGCTTCCGTCGAATTGACCAGATTGACGGCGGCCGCCCGTTCGGTCTGCAACGCCGAGCGTTCCTGCGCGTGCGCGCCGGCGACGTTGAGGCGCGCCAGCAATAATTCGATGCGTTCGCCCTGACGCAATTGCAGATAGCCGAGGTTCAGCGCCAGCGCCTGCATGTAGGCGATTTCCCGCAGATTGGCCGCGGCGTGATTGCCGGCGATTCCGGCATACCACGCCGGCGAGGCATAACGCCGGTCCACCTCGGTTTTCAGCAGTTCCAGATACGAGAGGTGCTCCGGCAACTGCGCGATCAGCTCCGCGCGGTGTTCGTCGGCCTTGGATTCCTTCCAGACCTGCAGCAACCAGCCTTTAAGAGCGGCCGCCGGCACCCGCCAGGCCAAGGCGTGATTGAAGCTGTAGCGGCTCGCCGAAAGACGGCCCTCATAAAGTTTTCGGTGCAGCCAGAAGGCCCGCCCTTGCGGGGTTTCCCGCAATTCCGGATCCACGTCGTCGATGGGGAACGGATCGGTGGCGTTGTCGATGAAGCGCCGGGCATCGGCGATCCGGTCTTCGTCGAAGCTCAACACTTCCGGCAGGAACGTATTGGGCTGGGTGGGATCGGCCTTTTCCCCCAGTCCCGAGCCGGACAGGAGGGTTTCCGTGTGAAACGGTGCGTCGGGCCGCCGGCTGGGCTGGGCGCAGCCGCGGGACCCGACGTCTTCCTCCGAGCAATAGTGCTCGACGTGGGCCGCGAACAGGGCCTGGCTCGCCGCCGAGCCGGTCCGTTCCGGACGGCGGAGGTGGTTGAACGCCCGGTGATACGCTTCCGCCCGGTCCCGCGCCGGTCCGGCGCTGTCCCCGGCGGTGGCGGATTCACAACTCCCGGCGGGGAGCTGGTAACCGATGTCCGCCTGCGCCCGCAGCGAATCCTTCTCGACCTGGGCCATCGACTGGCGCACGGTCTTGATCTCCGAGGAGAGGTGTTCCCGGAGCTTGGCGAACTCGTGGATCATCGCCGCCCGGTGGGCGTTGATGGCACCCACCACGCACATGTCGCAGGCCGCGCGCGCCGGGCCGGAGCTCAGGAGCAGCAGCCCGATGCCACAGGCCGCGCGCCAAGGACGCAGAGGGATAGAGAGAGTCATCGCGCGATGTCGTGCTAGTCTGCTAGAATATTATAAATTATATATTAGAACATGAAATATTAAAACGCCATGAACCTCGACCACCCCCCGCCGCCGAGCCGCCCGCGGACCGTGGCCCGCCGCTACTGGAAGGCGCGCGTCGCGAATCTGGTGGGTTCCTTTGCGGAGCCGCGCGCCTTCCAGCAGGCCCTGGTTCGCCGGCTGACCGACCTGCTCGATCGTCCGGCGCGCAAGGAGCCGGCCGCCGAGCCGGCGACCCCGCCACCGACGTGGGCGGAGGCCCGGGCTCGTTATCGCTGGTCGCCCGCGCTGCTGCGTCGCCGGTATCGGGAGCACGCCGCGCTGGCCCGGTGGACCTTGCCGGCCGCGCTGGCCAGCCTCGGGATCGGGGTCATGCGCTGGGGGCTGGGTGATGGGAGCGGTGGCCTGGCCAGCCTGAGCGCCGCGTTGCTGCTGCTGGCCCTGGGGTTGCGCCCCGCCTATCGGTGTTGGTCGATCCGCCGGCGCACCCTGGGTGGGTTTTCCGACTTTCTGCGGCGTCCCCAGGCCTGGTGGCCGCCTCCGCTGCCCGATGACTACACGCCTTAATGATCCCATTCCGCCGTCGAACGCCCGCTTGGGAGGGTTTACCATGTCCGCTGTCAACTGGCGCCCCACCGCGGGTGGATTCGTCGCTTTCCTGGCCGGCGTGGCCCTCGGCCTGCCGGTGGTCGGGCTCGCGCAAGAGGCCTTCCGCCCCGAGCAACTGGAACCGCCCGAGGGCGATCTCAGCGTCGCGCTGCTGCGAAACATCTTCGGCTCGGTCATCGACAAGGTGCGCTTTGCCGACGCGGTCACCGAGGCCGACGGCGGAGCGTTCGGCGAGCTGTTCGCGATCGTCAACGGCTTTTTACTGCTCCTGCTGGTCGTGCTGCTGTTCGTCAAAACGGTGGCCGCGCTGATGGATACCGCGCACGAGGGCGAGGCTCTGGGTCAGGAGCGCTCCACCACCTGGACGCCGATTCGGATCTTTCTGTCGGTGGGGATGCTGATCCCCTTGGTCAACGGCTATTCTCTGGCGCAAGTCTTCGTGCTGTGGGTGACCTTGAGCGGGGCGGGCCTGGCGGATGCGGTCTGGAGCAAGGCCATCGAGCGCTTCCAGACGATGACGCTTTATCAGGAGCCTCCCCCTCCGGAAGCGCGGCGGCTCGCCACGGCGTTGTTGGCCTCGAACCTGTGCGAAATGATCGTCACGGACCTCCCCGCGCGCGGCGCCGCGAAATATCGGGTGGTGTTCGAGAGCAATCCGGGCGAGCGGGGCGTGGTGAGCGAGCGCGCCGCCCGATTCTCCGTCGCCTATCTGGGTCAGGCGGCCTGCGGCGGGTTCGTCATCCGCGAACCCGGCCAGGGGATCCTGCTGGAACAGGGCATCACCGGCGTCGAGACGCTGGATCGGTTCTTTTCCTGGTTGAAAAGCCTGCTGGGCTTTGGCAAGGAAACCCAACGAATGTTTGGGGTCGCCATGCTGAACGCCCATGAAATCAGCGCCCTCAACCTGCGCGATCGACTCAAGCCGCTGGCGGAAAAAATCTTCACCGGGAAGAGCGAGCTCGGCGAGTGCGTCGACACCCGCGTCGGAACGCTGGCCGCGGGGCGTTGCACGAGCGTCATCGACGCGGCGGCCGAACAGTACGTCGTGGAGCTGAAAGGCTTGGTCAAGGGCGCGATCGACGAGGCGGGCCAACGCGCCTTTGCTGAGTTCAGCGCGCGGGCCACGGCGGAGGGCTGGTTGACCGCGGGCAGTTGGTTCTATCGCTTGGTGGCGCTCACCGAGTACATGAATAAATTGGCGCTCAACGTGCCCGAGCCCTATCCGATCCGCATCTGGGAGAAACTGCCCCGCGAGGATCTTGAAACCTACGGGCACCTGTTCAAACGCATGGAGGCGGTGATCCTGGAAGCGGAGAGCGACGGGGGGCTGGGCCTCACCCGCGGCGATCCCAACAACAGCGTCGGCGACGATCTCACCCGCTCGTTCTTGCGGCTGGTCCTCGATTGGATCGCCCAAGGGCTATTCGGCCAGGTCCATCCCTTGTTCGCGATCGCCTGGATCGGCCATGCCCTGCTCGCGGCGGTGCTGGCCGCGCTCGGCGTCTACGGCGTGGGCAAGGTCATCGTGACCCACGTCGGGGTGGGCCGCCTGAGCAAAGCGCTGGGAGGCATGGAAGATCTGCTGACCGGCGGTGCCGGCGCTCCGCTGAATATGGTGGGCCTGGTGATCGGCGTGGCGGTCATCGCGTTGTTGAGTTTCGCCCTGCTGGCCGCGATCTTCCTGCCGCTGGTGCCGTTCATCATCTGGACCCTGGCCAGCTTGCAGTGGCTGCTGCTGGTCTTCGAGGCCCTGCTGGCCGTGCCGATTTGGGCGGTTTGGCACATCCGCAACGGCAAGGGCTTGACTGCGGAAACCATGAACGGCTGGCTGCTGCTGTTCGGGTTGCTGCTGCGCCCCACGTTGATGGTGTTTGGCCTGCTGGGGGCCACGATCATCAGTTATTACCTGCTGGCCCTGGTCTCCGGCACGTTCGTCGCGGCGTCCATCAACGCCGCCAGCGGCAACCTGACCGGCCCGGTGATCGTGATCGGTCTGCTGGTGGTGTTCGTGCTGCTGGCGGTGGATCTGACGTTGCGCTGTTTCTCGCTGATCCACCGGTTGCCCGATTTTGTGCTGCGCTGGGTCGGCGGTTCGCTGGAATCCGCGTTGGAGCATTACGACCTGCAACGCCGGACGGAAATGGCCGTCAAGGAAGCGGTGGACACCGCGATGCGGGCCGCCGGCCGGGCGTCGACCGGACCGAGGGAAGGCGGGGGAGGCGGCCCGGACCCGAAAGGAGGGCCGAAGGTGAAGCCGATGGAAGCGGGGAAAAAAAGCGAATGATTACTTAGGCTTTAGGCTGTTGTAAATTGGAAAGTAAGCTGCTTGATAGATAGCATTACGGGTTTCGTGGTTGCCAAGGACAGCCTGAATGGTCTGCCAATCGTCAGCTTCATAGGCATTTAATAGAGTACGGACAATTGCCCGGTATCCTTGGTGTCCAGCAGATTGATCGGCTAATTGCTCTTGTAATTCCCTGGCTTGAAACACGTTCCGTTGCAGCCAGCTTTCATGCTGCCGCTGGGCGTGGCCGAGAAGAAAATGATCGATGGCGTCCAAGGCCATGGCGCACCTCCGCTTGCAATTTCGCCATACGGCGCTCGATAAACTATTAGATCACTCGATCCGAGTTTGTCAATACCCCATGAAACCTTGCAGCCGCGAAACCTCAAGAGGTTTCCAATCAACTCACTCCCAAACGCTCTCTAACCCCCTGGTATTCATCCAGGGAAGTCACGGTAATGACGATGCGCACCGCGCCGGTCTTCGAGTAACGGAGCTTGACGTCAGCACCCAGTTGTTCGCTCCAGAGCATCTGCTCGCGAGTGACGTCGTGATCGACCGGAGGATTGGACTTCCTTGAGGATGCCTCCAGCGGTTTGGCGATCTGCCGTTCGAGTTCCCGCACGCTCCATTCCTGTTCCGCCGCGCGTTGGGCCAGGTCGAGTTGCCGCGCCTTGGGCAGTCCGAGGAGCAGCTCTCCATGCTTGGCCGTCAGGGCGCCACGTTCGATGAGTTCCTGGATCGACTCCGGCAGCTTCAACAGCCGCAGGACCCGATTGACCGTCTTGACGTTTTGTCCGATGGCCTCGGCGAGTTCGGTCTGGGAGAAACCCTGTTCCTCCACCACGCTCTGGTACCCTCGGGCCAGCTCCATGGCGTTGAGATCGCTCCGGGCGATGTTTTCCGCCAGCGAGTACAAGGCGGTGCGCCGTTCGTCGAGGGCGCGAACGATCGCGGGCACGGTGAGCATGCCAGCCAGTTGCGCCGCGCGCCAGCGCCGCTCGCCGGCCACGATTTCGTAGCGGTCGCCGGAGGGACTGTCCAGCGGTCGAACCACGATCGGTTGGATGATGCCTAAAGTCCGAATGGTCGCCACCATGGATTCCAGTTCCGCCGGATCGACGGTCCGGCGCGGCTGGTTGCGCCGGGGAATCAGCGTTTCGATGGGCAGTTCCCGCTTCAGACCGTCGGTGATCGCGGGGCCGCCCGGTTCGGCAACGTTGAGAAATTCCGCCATGCTTCTGCGCTTACTGGCCATGTCGGGCCTCCGTCGGTGGATGGATTTCCGCGGCGCGCCACACCTGCCAGACGTGCTGCATGATTTCGGCGTTCACCGCGTTCATCGCTTCGATGGCTTTGAGATAGGTTTCGCGGGCGCCGCGCGGGACCTCGATCTCGTAGAGGCTCATCTGATCGCCCGTCGCGCGTTGCAGCTCGCGGGTTTGCGGCATCCGGTTGGTCAGGAGAAATTCGCCGTAGGCTTTGTTGAGCAGGGTGATGTTGGTCCGGGTTTCCGGAGCGCTGTCGGTGCGGGTCATCAACAGGGAGAGTTGCCGGACTCGCAGCGCATTCGCGTAGGTGCTGGCCAACTGGGAAACGATGGCGAAGTATTGAACGCTGCTGGCGATGTCGTAAAAGTTCGGGGTGATCGGCATCAGGATCATGTCCGCCGCCGCGATGGCGTTGAGGCTGAGCATGCCGAGCGCGGGCGGGGTGTCCATCACGATCAGTTCGTAGCGGTCCGCCACCTGTT
>DAIRDI010000085.1:0-10809 GCA_036796235.1 Candidatus Competibacteraceae bacterium
CCGACCAAACCGGCCTCCGCATCGTAGTAGTGCGTTATCGAGCCGGCGACCCGCGAGCCTTGAACCAGCGACTGCGCGACCTCGGCTACGACCTGTTGACTGAAACCCTGCCACCCGACGGACAGTAAGCCCTGTCCGCGCAATTTTGAGACCGCACCCATGATTCTGGATATCGAACAGGAAACCCTGCCCCGCGAAGATTTACAGGCGCTGCAACTGCACCGGCTGCGCGCCACCGTCGACCGTTGTTACCAAACCGTCAAGTATTATCGCGACGCCATGGACGAACTCGGCGTCAAGCCGCGTCATATCCAATCGCTCGCCGATATTCGGCTGCTGCCGTTTACCAAGAAAGAAAACCTGCGCGAAAACTACCCCTTCGGGATGTTCGCCGTACCCACCGATCAAGTGGTGCGCATCCACGCCTCATCCGGCACCACCGGCAAACCGACCGTGGTCGGCTACACCCGTCGAGACGTGCGCACTTGGGCGCGGGTCATGGCTCGCAGTCTGGCCGCCGCCGGCATGCGCGCCGGTGATCGTTTGCACAACGCTTATGGCTATGGCTTGTTCACCGGCGGTTTGGGACTGCACTACGGGGCTGAGGAACTCGGCGTCATGGTCACGCCGATTTCCGGCGGCCAGACCCAACGCCAGATCATGCTGATCCAGGATTTCGAACCGACCGGCCTCTCCTGTACCCCGTCCTACGCGCTGAACCTCGCCGAAGCCGCCGATGACATGAATGTGGACCTGCGCAAGCTACCGCTCGCGGTCGGGATTTTCGGCGCCGAACCCTGGACCGAGGAAATGCGCTACGAACTGGAATCGCGGCTCGGCATCGACGCGGTGGACATCTACGGACTGTCCGAAGTCATCGGCCCCGGCGTCGCCATCGAATGCATCGAAGCCAAGAACGGCCTGCACGTCTTCGAGGATCATTTCCTGGTCGAGGCGGTCGATGTCAATACCGGCCAACCGTTGCCCTACGGCGAAACCGGCGAAATCGTGTTCACCTCGCTGACCAAGGAAGCGTTCCCGGTCATTCGCTACCGCACCCGCGACGTGTCGGTGCTCGATCCCGCGCCCTGTCGCTGCGGTCGAACCCACGTGCGGATGAAACGGGTCACCGGTCGCACCGACGACATGCTGATCATCCGTGGCGTCAACGTGTTTCCGTCCCAGGTCGAGGCGATTCTCATGCAAGCCGAGACTTTGTCGCCGTTCTATCAACTGGAAGTCTCCCGCGAAGGCAATCTCGATCTGCTGACGGTCAACGTCGAAGGCAGCCCGCCGCTGGTCGCTCAAGGCCAGGAAGCCATGGAGCGAGTGGCGCACAAGGCCCAGAAGGACATCAAGGATTTCATCGGCGTCACCGCCCGCGTCGTGGTAAAAGGGACGGGCGAGATTCCCCGCTCCGAGGGCAAGGCGGTGCGGGTGATCGATCATCGCAAGAAAGCCACGGCATGAAGGTTGAAGTTTGAAGGTTGTGGTCAAAGGTTCAAGATCGGAGGTGCGGCATCATGCGGAAACCCAGTCAAACTGATTCATCCACCTCGCAGGCGAGCGACGCGCCAAATCCGGCGTCCACCCCCACCGCGACTCCAACCCAACCTGAGACCCCATCCGAGGCTCCGCTCCGTTCCTTGCGCGGCCCGCATCGCGCGCCCAGCCACACCACCTACCGCGCCTACGGCATCGAACGGTCGTTATTGGGCACTCATATCCCCGAAACCATCGACCGGATGGTGAACGCCAACCTGGCGCGCGGCACCGGCGGCATCTCGCCGGCGGTGATGGCCATGGCCTACCTCGACTGGTTGATGCACCTCGGCCTGGCGCCGGGCAAGCAGGCGCTGCTGAACGAAAAGGCGGTCCGTAAAATGGTTCGCCTGGCCCTCTACACCATCAAATCCAGTCAGAAACCCGATACGCCACCCTGCATCCGGCCTCTCAGTCAAGACCACCGCTTCGATGGCGAGGGTTGGCGACAGTGGCCCTACAACCTGATCTATCAGTCGTTCCTGCTGACCCAGCAATGGTGGTTCAACGCCACCACCCGCAACCGCGGCGTCGACCCGCAAAACGAAGCCATCGTCTCGTTCGTGACCCGGCAGATCCTCGACATGTTCTCACCGTCGAACTCGCTCCTGACCAATCCGGAAATTCTCAAGGCCACCATGGAGGAAGGCGGCCAGAATTTGGTGCGCGGCTGGACCAACTTCATGGCCGATCTGGAAATCGCGATCGCCGGCAAACACCTCGAACCCGGCGATACCGCGGAGCAGTTCGAAGTCGGTCGCGAGGTGGCGGTGACTCCGGGCAAGGTCATCTTTCGCAATCACCTGATCGAATTGATCCAGTACCAGCCGGCGACCCCGCAAGTCCACGCCGAGCCGATTTTGATCGTGCCAGCCTGGATCATGAAGTACTACATCCTCGACCTGTCGCCCCACAACTCCATGATCCGGTACCTGGTGGAGCAGGGCCACACCGTATTCACCATCTCCTGGAAGAACCCGACCGCCGAGGATCGCGACATCGGCATGGAGGATTATCGCCGGTTTGGCGTGGTGTCGGCCCTGGATGCGGTTTCCGCCATCCTGCCGGGTCGCAAGATCCACACTGTGGGCTACTGTCTGGGCGGCACCCTGCTCACCATCGCCGCGGCGACCATGGCTCGCGACGGCGATCACCGCATCAAGACCATGACCCTGTTCGCGGCGCAGACTGATTTCACCGAAGCCGGCGAATTGCTGCTGTTCATCAATGAAAGCCAAGTCGCCTTTTTGGAAGACATGATGTGGGATCAGGGCTACCTGAACGCCGATCAGATGGTGGGCGCGTTTCAGCTTTTGCGCTCCAACGACCTGATCTGGTCGCGCATGGTTCATGATTACCTGCTGGGCCAACGGCAACCGCTCAACGACTTGATGGCCTGGAACGCCGACCAGACCCGCATGCCGTTCCGGATGCATTCCGAATACCTGCGCCACCTCTTTCTGGGCAACGAACTCGCCAGCGGTCACTACAAGGTCAGAGACCGGACGATCGCCATCTCCGATATTCGCGCGCCGATCTTCACGGTCGCCACCGAACAGGATCACGTCGCGCCCTGGCGGTCGGTATACAAGATCAATCTGCTGTCGGACGCCGACGAAGTGACCTTTTTGTTGACCAGCGGCGGGCACAATGCCGGCATCGTCAGCGAACCCGGTCATCGGCGGCGCAGTTACCAAATGGCGTGTCGGACCGACCAGGATCGGTATATCGATCCCGACACCTGGCAAGCGACGATGCCCAAGCAGCAAGGTTCCTGGTGGCCGGCGTGGCAGGCGTGGCTGGTTCAGCATTCCGCCAAGCGCCAGGGGTCGCCACCGGCGATGGGTGCGCCGGAAAAAGGGCTGTACCCGATCTGCGACGCGCCGGGGACTTACGTGTTGCGAAGGTAATCTCATCTCTGCCGAGCGGTTTTAAGCTTATGACCTCCTCACGCTTGCCAGCCCGCTCCACCCCCACCGACGTCGCTGAATTCCTACGCCAGGCCGCGCGCACGCCGGTGGTCGCTGGAACGCGCGGCCGGTTGATCTTCGCCCTGGACGCCACCGCCAGTCGCCAGCCGACTTGGGACCAGGCTTGTCAACTACAGGGTGATATGTTCGCGGTGGCCGCCGAACTGGGTGGACTGGATTTGCAACTGGTCTGGTATCGCGGAACCGGCGAGTTCCAGGCCGAACCCTGGCTGAACGACGCCGTCGAACTGCAACGGCGCATGACCTCGGTGCAGTGCCGGGGCGGACTCACCCAGATCGGCCGGGTGCTGGATCACGCCCTTCGCGAAACACAACGGCGCCGGATCAACGCGCTGGTGCTGGTCGGCGACTGCCTGGAGGAAAATCCCGACCCCCTCTGCCATCAGGCCGGTCAACTGGGTCTGCTCGGCGTGCCCGCCTTCGTGTTTCAGGAAGGCGCTGATCCCCGCGCCGCCGCCGGCTTCCGGGAAATCGCCCGCTTGACGCGCGGCGCTTACTGCGCTTTCGATGCCGGCAGCGCCCGCCAACTCCGCGAACTGCTGTGCGCCGTGGCAGTCTATGCGACAGGAGGCCGTCGGGCGCTGGAAGACTTTGGCCAGCGTCGCGGGGGCCTGATCCGGCAACTGACCCAGCAACTCTGAGAGGCCGATGCTGATCAAAGCGCTGCTCTTCGCGGCCCTGCTGCTTGGTGGTTACTTCCTGATTCGTCGCCTGCGTCGCTCCGCTTGGGCGGGTCAGGGCTGGCGGCTGGCGGTTGCCGCCGGAATCACCCTGCTCTTATTGTTGGCCACGGTACGCGGGGGCGGGGCCGCCGTCGCCTTACCGCTACTGGCGCTGCTGGCGCCGCTGGTGTTGCGCTGGCTGAATGCTCCGGCGCTCCCCTCCTCCTCGACTTCCTCAACCGCCGGGCAATCCTCGGTCGCCACCCGCTTTCTGGACATGACGCTCGATCACGCCACCGGCGCCATGTCCGGCCAGGTGCGAGAGGGTCAATTTTCCGGACGCGCCCTACCCGACCTGGATGCCCGCGAACTGCAAGACCTGTGGCGGGACTGCCAGGCCGACCCGCAGTCCGTCGCGGTGCTGGAAGCTTATCTGGATCGCCACGGCGACGCGGATTGGCGGGATCATTGGCGCGCGACCGGTCCCGAATCCACTTCCCAATCTTCCGCTGGCGCAAGCGGCCCCATGAATCGCCAAGAAGCGTACCAAGTTCTCGGTTTGGGACCCGATGCCAGCCACGCGGAAATCCAGAACGCTTACCGGCGCCTCATCCAGCGCGTTCACCCCGATCACGGTGGCTCCAGCTATCTGGCGGCGCGGATCAACCAGGCGCGGGATGTGTTGCTGGATGAATGAGAGCCTTAAAAGCTTGTCATTTGCGTCTACTGTTTCCAGAAAATAACCGGTCTGGCTCCCACGCTGGAGCTTGGGAGCCAGATGTAAGGCGACGTCTCACTCACGCCGCCTCGGCGATTCGCATCTCGACATGCAGACCAGACGCTACAGCCATGTTGACCAGCGCGTCCAGACCAAAAAGATCGATCTTGCCGCGCATCAGGTCCGACATCCGTGGTTGTGTTACGCCAAGTCGACGAGCGGCCTCCACCTGCGTCCAGCCTTGACGCCCGATATGCTCCTTAAGCGCAATCATTAATGCAGAGCGGAGCTTCATGTTTTCCGCTTCCCCTGGAGAATCCTCGATCGCATCCCACACGCTATCAAAGCGTTCATTACTCATTGTCCTAGCTCCCTTGCCAAGTCGCGATACCGTCTTGTCGCCAGATCGATGTCCGCTTTTTATCCTATTCCTTCGCCAGCGTCAGCCTTGAACTTGGACCGCCCTGCTCCAGTAACCGGGTCTTGGGCAGACAATGCGAATATTTTTCTTGCAGAAATTCAACAAATTTCTCCCGGACGTAACAGCGCAAATCCCAGGCGGTGGGTGCATCGGGCGCGCTCATCAAGGCCCGCAGCTCCATCACCCGATCGCTGGTGTTGGTGACCTGCAAGCCGCAGACATCGCGATCCCACAATTCACAATTCTCCAGAATCCGCTGGATTTCCCGCCGCCCTTCCTCCACGGGGAAGGTGTAATCCACGTAGAAAAACGCCGTGCCCAGCAAATCCGCGCCGGTGCGCGTCCAGTTCTGAAACGGCTTGGTGATGAAGTAATGGATGGGCAGCACCAGACGTCGCTTGTCCCAGACGCGCACCACCACGTAGGTCGCGCTGATGACCTCGATGCGGCCCCACTCCCCTTCCACGATCACCACATCCTCCAGGCGGATCGGCTGGGTCAACCCGATCTGGATGCCCGCGATTAGATTCTCCAGCAACGGCCGCGCGGCGACGCCGGCCACCAAACCCGCCACGCCCGCCGAGGCGAGCAATCCCGCGCCCAGTTGTCGAACATCGGGAAAGGTCATCAGAATGGTCGCGGTGGCCAGGAGATAAACGCCGACCGTTACGATGCGCCGCAACATCTGCACCTGAGTCTTGACCCGCCGGGCGCTCAGGCTGTCCTTGGCGTCCACCCGGTAGCGCTGCTCCACGACCTCCTCGACCACCGACATCGAACGCGCCAGCAGCCAGGCCACGCCGGCGATCTGCGCCAATAACAGCAGATGCTGCGCGAATGGCAGCCAGTCGGCTTCGGGTTGTAACCTGGGCAACAGGATTTGTAGCGCGGTGGCGGGGAGAAGAATCCCAATCGGTTGGCGGGCATGGCGGATCAAAGCGACGCCGAAGGGGCTTTGGACGCGCTCCACCAGCAGGCAGGCCAGAACGAGCAAAACTTCGTAGCCAAGCAAAATCAGCCCGATCATCAACAGCAGCGTCGGCCATTCGAAGGTGACGAACACGCTCTGCCAGAGATAGAGCAACAGCACGACGCTGAAAAACAACAGAACCCGCAGGGTCCAATGCAGCGGCTCGATGATTTCCTGGGTCCAGAGCAAGCCGTAGCTGGCGCGGGCGATGGCGTAATTCTTTAAAAAAACCACCAGGTCGCCGAGCAACCCCAAAATGATCAACCAGCCGATCAGGACGCTCGTCAGAATCAACCAATACCAGAAAATGGTCCAGGCCAGGTTCAGATAGCCCGCCAGTCCGATCAGCGCCGTGACCGGTAGAATTAACGGCCACAGCAGCGTCAGGATTCGCGCGTTCGCCAGCCAAAGCTGGCCCTGGTACCGATTCGCAAGCAGCGCCAGCAGCTTCCGCCGCGCTTTCAGCAGCGGCCAGAACATGAGGAGCAAATACCCCATGAACAGCCCGTCGAGGACCGCGAGGACGGGTTGTGGCAACGCGCTAAAGTGCGCCAGCAGCAGAATCGCGGCCAGGAGGCCCGTGCTCAGAACGAACCAACGCGTCTGCCGATAGAGCGCGGGTTGACGCTGTTCCTCGGGCAGTTCGGGCGCGGCCAGCAACAACCAGGACAGGTCGACGAGCGCCTTCAGCACTGGCCCGACCAGCGCCAGGGTAATCAGAATCTCCAGTCCCGGACTGGGAGTCAGCGCCAGCCAGGGAATCACGGCCAGCATCGCGGCCAGCGTGAGGCTGCGCGTATTCCGCCGCAGCAGTCGCAATGCGGTTCGCCAAGTCGTGGCGACCATGGCGCTTTCCTCGTGGACCATGCCCCCGCGGTGCTCGATGCGCCGCAACGCCCGCTGACCGGCCAGGAGGAAGATCAACAGCGCCAACTCCACGCCGGCCAGGAGCAGCCAGCGGTTGGCCGGCGCATCCATCAACCGCTTGAACGTGCTTTCGACGCTCAGCCATATCTGGCGCAGCACGACTTCGGGAGTCCTGCTCAACCCCGTCATCAGCGCCTGCCACTCCGCGGGAGCGATCGGCCAGGGCTGGCGCGTCAGCAGATCGGCGATAAATCGCGTTCGATGCGCGCTCTCCAGTTGTTGCAGTTGGTAATCGAGATACTCGATTTGCTGCATCGATCGTTCGCGCCGCTCCTCGAAGTCCTTGATCAAGGAGTCGAGAACCTCGAACAGTTCCTCACGCAATCGCTGGCTGCTTTCGCGCACGTCCTGACGTTGCCCGATCAGGTTGCGCTGCTGGCCGAATAATTCGCTGCGTTGTTCGAGCGTGGCCAAGTGGTTGGCGATATCTTGACGCAGATCGTGTAATTGGGCGACGCCTTCCTGAAGCGTGGTCGCCTTTACGTCGCGTTGCATGATCGCATCCTGCCAGCGCGCCAGCGCGCTGGCGCTCTGCGCCAGCCGCAGGTCGAGCGCGATCAGCCCGGCCCGCGCCTCGGCGCTTTGCGCCTGAATTTCCAGGAGCAACCGGCGTGGCGCGCTCAGCCGCTCGCCGTCTTGCTGCAAGCGTCGCCGCAATTCCACTACCCGGTCGAGTTGTTCCTGCCGGGCTTGCGTCAGCCGGGCGCTGAGGTCTTCCCGGTCTTCCTGGCGACGTTGTTCCTGCTGTAGGAAGAAAATCTCCTCGACCCGGTTTAGCCATTGCCTCGCCAGATCCTGTTCGTTGCGAGTCAATTCGAGCCATTGTTCGCGCAGCTTGAGTTGTTGCCGGTCCGTTTCCAGTTCGGCGCGCTTCTGGGAGAACGCCAAACGGGTCGCTTCCAGCCGGTTGTTTCGCTCGTCGCTGCTGAGATCGAGGCCGGCCGGGTTGCGTAATAATTGCTCTTGCGCTTCCAGTCGCTCGATGGTTTGCGCTTGGGCGCTGATTCGCCGCTGGCTGTCGGCGATGCTATTGGCGATATCCTCAACGCGCAGCCGGAGAGTTTGTTCGTCGAGCCGAGCTTCTTCGAGTATGCTTTCGGTCACCTGACCCACTTGTAAGCTCTGTATCCTGCCGGGTTCTTCGGCGCTGGCCGCGCTCAATCGTTGTCGTTGTCGTTCCAGTTCCGCGCTTTGGTCGGCTAAAACCTGTTGTCGGGCGTGTTGCTGCTCCGCGGCCTGTAACGGGTCCAGCGGGGTAACGGCGAACAGTTCCTGAGCGCTGGCGGGAGCCGCCCATGGCAACATCAGCGCCAGCAAGAGCGTCAGGGTCGGAAATAACCGCCACCAGGAGTGGTGGCATAGGCGGCTCCGAGGCGCGGCGTTTCCCGTCGTCGTCTGGGGATTCATCGCCATCGGAACTCTGAAAGCAGGGTTTGCGATAGGCATTACGATCTGGATGCAATCTGGATGTAAGCAGGATGTAGTGAGGCGATTTCTGGAAATGATCGTACCTGGAAGTCTCTGGTTTCCCTCCTTTGGGCAAGGGGGTTTTCCTGGGAGCATCGGCGCCTTGCCGGTTTCTTTCAACCGGCGGGACGCCGGCGCTCCCAGCGATTGGGCGAAAGGCTTCCCTTGAGAGGTCGCGCCATACTACCACTGCTTCAGAGCGATGCGGGCCTCTGGAGCGCGACCGCGTCTCGATGATCGCCGAGCCGCGGCGATTCCTGGGGGCGTTTCGCGTCGAGGCGACCGCCCTGCTGCGCCTGGGCGGGCCGCTGATGGCGGCCCAGTTGGTGCAGATGGCCATGAGTTTTTTCGATACCGTCATGATGGGCCGGGTTGGGGCGACCGAACTGGCTGCGGTCGCCATCGGGACCGGGCTATGGCACACCTTGTTCCTTTTCGCCTTGGGAATCCTGATGGCCTTGAGCCCCTCCGTGGCGCAATTGCACGGTGGGGGCCGCATTGCTGAAATTGCGCCGCTAGTCCGACAGGCGCTCTGGCTCGGCGTTGTGCTGGGGGGTGGCTGTTTCGTCGCGTTACGCCATTTGCGGGCCCCATTGATAGCGTTGGGTATCGAACCGTCGATAGTGCTGATCGCGGATGAATACCTGCGGGCGTTGTCCTGGGGGATGTGGCCCGTGATGATTTATATGACGCTGCGTCTGTTTAGTGAGGGTATTTCCCGGACCCGACCGGTGCTGCTGGTCAGCCTGTTGGGCTTAGTGGTCAATGTGGCGGCCAACTACGTGCTGATCTTCGGACATTGGGGATTCCCGGCTCTGGGGGCGCATGGTTGTGGGATGGCTACCGCGTTGGGGATGGGAGTCATGCTGGCGGCGATGGGTGGGTTGCTGGCCTGGGACTCACGTTATCGAGCGTATGGTTTGTTTCAGCGTTGGGATTGGCCGTGCTGGCGAAAGTTGCGCCCGTTGCTGGTGCTGGGTTTGCCGATTGGCATTGGCCTGCTTTTGGAGACCGGTGTCTTCACCGCCGTCGCTCTGCTGCTGGGGACGCTGGGCGCGGTGGCGGCGGCGGCGCATCAGGTCGCTCTGAATGTCGCGGCGCTGACCTTTATGGTTCCTTTGGGCCTGAGCATGGCGATCACGGTGCGGGTCGGTCGCGCCGTGGGCGGCCCCGATCCACGTGTGGCCCGGGTAAGTGGGTTCGCCGGTATCCTCTTGAGTGGTGGATTCATGGCGCTGATGGCGGTGTTGATCTTTTTTGGAAATCTGGGTATCGCCCGTTTCTATACCGCCGATCCGCAGGTGGCGACGGCGGCGGCGGGTTTGCTGTATCTGGCGGCTTTGTTTCAGATTTCCGATGGCTTGCAGGTCAGCGCCTTGGGCGCGTTGCGTGGCCTGAAGGATACCAGAGTACCGATGCTGATCGTGTTGGTGGCTTATTGGCTGGTCGCTTTTCCGCTGGCCTATCTGCTGGGCATTCATTGGAGGCTTGGTCCGGCGGGTCCATGGGTTGGATTGATCGCTGGATTGACCATGGCCGCCGTGCTGCTGAACGCACGCTTCTGGTGGCTCAGCGCCCGTCTGGGACGATGACCTCCAGGCCGTTGAGATAAGGTTTCAGCGCTTTTGGCACGCGGATGTGGCCACGCTCGTCCTGATAGTTCTCCATGATTGCGACGAGTGTTCTTCCCACCGCCAGCCCCGAGCCGTTTAGCGTGTGAACCAATTCCGGTTTGCCGGTGGCGGGATTGCGCCAGCGCGCCTGCATTCGTCGGGCCTGGAAATCTTCAAAATTGCTGCATGAAGAGATTTCCCGGTATTTCCCTTGACCGGGTAGCCAGACTTCCAGATCGTAGGTTTTGGCTGAGGCAAAGCCGATGTCTCCCGTGCAGAGCGCCACGACCCGGTAGGGAAGTTCGAGTCGTTGGAGGACGGCTTCGGCATGACGGGTCAGGGCTTCCAGGGCTTCGTAGGAAGCTTCCGGACGAACGATTTGGACCAACTCTACTTTCTCGAATTGGTGCTGGCGAATCATGCCTCGCACGTCCTTGCCGTAGGAGCCTGCCTCGCTGCGAAAGCAGGGGGTGTGGCAAACGTAGCGTAGCGGTAGGT
>DAIRDI010000086.1:0-10722 GCA_036796235.1 Candidatus Competibacteraceae bacterium
TTCGTGACCAGCACCGCCCCCGAGGGCGTGGCGGTGATGACCGACATCAACGCCTACCTCGATTTCGTGTTGACCTTGTTTTTCGCCTTTGGGGTCGCGTTCGAGGTGCCGGTCGCGACCGTGATCCTGGCGCTGGCTGGAGTGATTACGCCCGACGCCATGGTCGCCAAACGGCCGCTGGTCGTGCTCGGCGCCTTCGTCGTCGGCACGGTGCTAACGCCGCCGGACGTGATCTCACAGGTCCTGCTGGCGTTGCCGATGTGGCTGCTGTTCGAGGTCGGGGTGTTCGTCTCCCGGTTGCTGCTGCGCCAGCGCCGCGAAGCGCCCGCGGCGGCGACGGAATCGACTGGCGAGCATTAGCGCCGGCTACACCAGCACCAGATTGTCCCGGTGAATCAGCTCCGGGTCGTCCACCGGTCCCAGCAGCACTTCGATGCGGCGGGTGGTCTTGCCGATGGTTAAGAGCGCCTGCTCGGCGTCGTAGTTGACCAGGCCGCGCGCCACTTCGACTCCATTGGGGTCCAGACACGACACCAGATCGCCGCGGCTGAACCGACCTTCAAGCGCGGTCACTCCCACCGGCAGCAGGCTCTTGCCATCCGCGCGCAGCGCCCGCACCGCGCCGGCGTCCAAATGCAGCCGGCCCGCGACCTGTAATTGCACCGCCAGCCATTGTTTGCGCGCCGCCAGCCGGCTCTGACTCGGGCGCAGCAGGGTGCCCAGCTCCGCCCCGGTCGCCACCCGGCGCAACACCTCCGGTTCCCGGCCCCAGGCCAGCAGGGTGAAGGCCCCGGAGCGCGCCGCCTTGGCCGCCGCGCGCAGTTTGGTGGTCATCCCGCCGCTGCCCAAGTCCCCGGCGCCGCCGGCCATCGCTTCCAGCGCCGCGTCGCCGGCTCGTCCTTCCGCGATCAGGCAGGCATTTGGAAACTGCCGGGGATTCCGGTCGTACAACCCCTGCTGGTCGGTGAGGATGACGTACAACTCGGCCTCGACCAGATTCGCCACCAGCGCGCCCAGGGTATCGTTATCGCCGAAGCGGATTTCCTCGAACGCCACCGTGTCGTTTTCGTTGATGACCGGCACCACCCGCAGCCGTAACAGAGTGCGCAAGGTATTGCGGATATTGAGATAGCGCTGGCGGTCGGCGGCGTCCTCGTGAGTCAGCAGGATCTGCGCGGTGCGAATGCCGTGACGCTCGAACGCCGCTTCCCAGGACTGCACCAGGCCCATCTGTCCCACTGCCGCGGCCGCTTGCAGGTCGGCCAGCGCGGTCGGTCGCTGCCGCCAGCCCAGCCGCCGTATGCCTTCGGCGATCGCGCCGGACGTGACCAGCAGCAGCTCCCGGCCGGAGTGGTGCAATTCCGCCATCTGCGCCACCCAGGCGTCGATGGAAAACTGGTCCAGTCCCTGCCCGTCGTTGGTGATCATCGCGCTGCCGATCTTGACCACCCAGCGCTGGGCCCCACCCAACTGTTCACGCGTCTTCGTGCCGAACATCATCCGCTCCAACAGCCGTGGGCGCCGGCGTCTCCCGCGCCGCTTCCGCCCGTTGCCGTTCCTCCAGCCGCGCCATTACGGCCTTGACCAGCGTCTCGGTTCCTTCGCCGTCGATGGCGGCGATTCCAAACACCAGACCGTTCCAGTTCAACGCGGACGTGATCTCCGCGACGCGCGCCGCGCGCTGCTCCGCCGGGAGCAAGTCCAGCTTGTTGCACACCAACCAGCGCTCGCGCTCCGCCAGTTCGGTGCTGTAACGGCGCAGTTCGCCGAGAATGATCTCGACATCCCGCACCGGATCGCCGCTGTCGCTGTAGGGCGAGACATCCACCAGATGCAGCAACAACCGGGTGCGGGACAGGTGGCGCAGGAACTGAATGCCCAATCCCGCACCGTCGGCGGCGCCTTCGATCAGCCCGGGAATGTCGGCCATGACGAAACTCTTGTACGGCCCGGCTCGCACCACGCCCAGGTTGGGATGCAGGGTAGTGAAGGGATAATCGGCCACCTTGGGCCGGGCGGCGGACACGGCGCGAATCAGGGTCGATTTACCGGCGTTGGGCAGGCCCAGCAGGCCCACGTCGGCGATGACTTTCAGCTCCAGCCGCAGATTGCGCGCTTCTCCCGGCGTGCCTGGCTTGAACTGGCGCGGCGCGCGGTTGGTGCTGCTCTTGTAACGGGTATTGCCCAGCCCGTGAAAGCCGCCCCGCGCCACCCGTAGCCGCTGGCCCGGCGCGACCAGATCGCCGATGAGTTCCCCGGTGTCGGCGTCATAGGCCACGGTCCCGACCGGCGCTGTCAAAGTCAAGTCCGCGCCGCTTCGGCCGGTGCAGTTGCTGCCCATGCCTTTTTGACCGCGTTCGGCGCGAAACAGGCGTGTGTAGCGATAATCGACCAGGGTATTCAGTTCGGGGTCGGCTTGCAGGTCGATGTTGCCGCCGTCGCCGCCGTCGCCGCCGTCGGGACCGCCGAAGGGAATATATTTTTCCCGTCGGAAACTGACGCCGCCGTCGCCGCCGTCGCCGGCTTCGACGCGGATGGTGACTTCATCGACGAATCTCATCGCAACGCCCTCAAATCCCAGGCAAAATAAAAGCCCCAAGCGGGGCTTTCGACGGACCCGAGCCGCTGGTCGTTCATGATGCCGGCTGGATGTTCACATACTTGCGCTTGAAGGGACCCTTGGTCTCGAACACCACGTGCCCATCGACCTTGGCGAACAGGGTATAGTCGACGCCGCAGCCGACGTTCCGGCCTGGATGGAACTTGGTGCCGCGCTGCCGGATGATGATGTTGCCGGCGCGCGCCAGTTGGCCGCCGAACAGCTTGACGCCCAAGCGCTTCGACTGGGAATCGCGTCCGTTGCGGCTGCTGCCGCCCGCTTTTTTGTGTGCCATGACTCAACCCTCTGGATTCGGCGTCGCCTGGAGCGCCACCGCGTCGGAGAACCCGCCGCTGCCGCTGATGCCGCTGATGCGCAGTTCCGTGAACGACTGCCGGTGGCCTTGGGTCTTATGGTAGTGCTTGCGACGGCGGAACTTGACGATTCGAATCTTCGGACCCCGCCCCTGGGATTTCACGGTGGCGGTGACCTTGGCGCCTTCGAGATAGGGAGCGCCAATTTGAATCTGGTCGCCGTCGGCGACCATCAACACCGTGTCGAACTCCACGGAAGCGCCTTCCTCGACTTCGAGTTTCTCGACCTTGAGGGTCTGGCCCTCGGTGACCCGGTATTGCTTGCCCCCGGTCTTGATGACAGCATACATTGCGCAATCTCCAAACGGATCGTCCGTCCCGACTAAAGAGAGCGATTCTAGCGACGCGCCCGCTCCAGGTCAAACCCATTCCAATCCGTGGCGCCGCCGGGGCGCGCGCCTTGACCCTGTCGCCGCCAATCCGTAGCATGGCCGGCGTTTTCTTCAAAGCTACTATTTCCATGGATATCGAACAAATCCGCGCCCCCATCACGGATGACCTGTGCGCCGTCGACGCCCTGATCCGCCAGCAACTGCATTCCGACGTGGCGCTGATCGACCAGTTGGCCGGCTATCTCATCGACAGCGGCGGCAAGCGGCTGCGACCGGTCGCCGTATTGCTGGCGGCGCGCGCCTGCGGCTACGCGGGCGGCGACCACATCGCCGCCGCCGCCATCGTCGAATTCATCCATACCGCCACCCTGCTGCACGACGACGTGGTGGACGAATCCAGCCTGCGCCGGGGGCGGGAGACGGCGAACGCGATTTGGGGCAATCAGGCCAGCGTGCTGGTGGGTGATTTCCTGTATTCCCGTTCGTTTCAAATGATGGTCGCCATCGGTAGCCTGCGGGTGATGGAAATCCTGGCCGACACGACCAATGCCATCGCCGAGGGCGAGGTGCTGCAACTGCTCCACTGCCACGATCCTGACACCAGCGAGGAGCGCTACCAGGCGGTGATTTACGCCAAGACCGCGAAGTTGTTCCAAGCCGCCGCGCAACTCGGCGCGGTGCTGGCCGGCCGGCCGCGCGCCGAGGAACAGGCGCTGGCCCGCTACGGCCGGCATCTGGGCACGGCGTTCCAGTTGATCGACGACGTGTTGGACTACAGCGCCTCCAGCGCGGAGCTGGGCAAGAACATCGGCGACGACTTGGCCGAGGGCAAGCCGACCTTGCCGCTGATTTACGCCATGCGCCACGGCGCCCGCGAAGAGGTCCAAATCATCCGAGCGGCCATCGAGCACGGCGGGCTGGAGCAACTGGACATCGTGACGCGCACTATTGAGTCGACCGGCGCGCTGGACTATACTGCGCGTCTTGCCGCCGCGGAAGCCGAGCACGCTATCGCCGACCTGGATCTGCTCCAGGACTCACCCGCCAAGGATGCGCTCATCGGCCTGGCTCGGTTCGCGGTCAACCGTCGCTATTAGTTCCTTTCCTGATTCGGGGTGTAGCTCAGCCTGGTAGAGCACTGCCTTCGGGAGGCAGGAGTCGCAGGTTCAAATCCTGTCACCCCGACCATAAAATCAACGACTTGCAGCCGTTTTCTCCTCGATTCGTCGGGGATGCCGTAGCGCGTGGCGGCGGCGCTCCTGCGGGCCGGTGAAAGGCAGGGCGGGCGCGGGGGCGATCATTCTGCTTGGCCAGTCCACCCGGCGCGACGATGGCGCCACCACCGCGCCCGATACAATGGCGAATGATCACCCCTCTTCTCGGTCCTTCTTGATGACCATAAGGGTCGTCTGGTATTCGATCACCTGCTGGTCGCGCTGGTTATAGGCTTTATTTTTGTAGATAAACAAGAACCGCTCCGGGTTTTTTGTGGCGCGAAGATCGACCACTTCAGCCTCCGCTTTGAGGGTATCCCCAAACAGCACCGGAGAGGTGATCTTCATCTGGTCCACGCCGAGATAAGCATAAATTTCATAGCCGTCTTGGGCCAGAAGGCCGGCGATAGTGTCGGCATGGTGGACGAGACCGTCGGCGACGGCAAAGATGACCGGACCGGCTAGGGATCGTTCCTTGAACCAGGTTCCCTTGGCATACTCGGCGTTGCTGTGAACGGCCATATTGAACCAGGTGAGTTGATGGAGGATGGAGAAGTCCCCACTATCGAGCGTCCTGCATACCCGACCAGGAATTTTGACGCCTACGGTTACTTTACCCATATTAAGAATTACTCCTGATGAATGATGAGGGGAGTGTCCCCTGAAGCTCTTGCGCTGCGAACAAAGACCGGTAGAGACGCACTCGCTGAGGCGATCAAGTCTTCGGTCGAGCGGGTAGTGCTCCAGACCTGGATATCGAGCCGATCTAAGTCCAAATAATCAATGGCTTATGATAATCCATATCCACGTCAAGAACACTACCGACTTCGATGAACACGGACATGAGTTATCTCCATTGACCGGAGTGGACGCCGCCTTAAGTTCGACGATCGCTCGCTGGGCAGGGAAAACCCGTATGCGCCAACTTACAGGCATGGCGAATTGAAAAGCAGATCGAAGAATGGCAGGCTCTGGATTTCGCGCAACCTGATTGGAGAAGCGCTCGCAATGAGCCTGCCGCTCGGTGATCCTATAGACCGGCTCCGCGCCTGGAAAGACGGCTGTTCGCCAGATTATTTTTCCACGGCGCCGGCGCCGCATTCCTTGCCGGGGGGCTGGAAAAGCGGACGCGCTGGCGGTAAGGCGCTCGAATGAATCCAGAACGCTGCGCCTGGTGCGGAACTGACCCGCTGTATCAGCGCTATCACGATGAAGAATGGGGCGTACCAGTCCACGACGACCGCCGGCTGTTTGAGATGCTGATTCTCGAAGGCGCGCAGGCCGGCCTCAACTGGCTGACCATCCTGCGCAAGCGCGAGCATTACCGGCGTGCGTTCGAGGATTTCGACCCGGAGAAAATCGCCCGTTACGACTCGCACCACCTGGCGCGGCTGCTTGCCGACCCCGGCATCGTCCGCAACCGCCGCAAACTCGAAGGCGCGATCAAAAACGCCCAAGGGTTTCTGACGATTCGAGAACAGCATGGCGCGTTCGGACCCTTCCTCTGGCGGTATGTCGATTTCCAGCCCCGACAGAACGCCTGGCCATCGCTAGCGGCGGTGCCGGCGCGGACCCCGGAAGCGGAAGCGCTGAGCCGGGATTTGCGCCAAATGGGCTTCGCGTTCGTGGGTCCGACCATTTGTTACGCTTTCATGCAAGCCGTCGGCATGGTCAACGACCACGTTACCGACTGCTTTCGTCACCGAGAACTACGAGACTCACTCCAGTCCCCTTGACTGATCGCCTCCGCATATCGCTGGACAATGCTCTCAAGCGGCCGGCCCAATCACCGTTGCGTCACCCGATGTTCCGAATGCGGATGCACCAGGGGCCATCCAATGTCGCTGAGGCTTCAAACTTTACCCAACATTGAAAGATGAATACCAAGACCCTCATGATTCAGGGCACGACCTCCGATGCCGGCAAAAGCGTCATGGTCGCCGGGCTGTGCCGATTGCTGGCGCGGCGCGGGGTGCGGGTGGTTCCTTTCAAGCCGCAGAACATGGCCCTCAACAGCGCCGTCACCGTGGACGGTGGCGAAATCGGCCGTGCCCAGGCGGTGCAGGCCCAGGCGGCTTTTCTGGAGCCGCACACCGATATGAACCCGGTGCTGCTCAAGCCCAACACCGACATCGGCGCGCAGGTCATCATCCAGGGCCGAGTGCTGGCCAACATGGACGCCCGGCGCTATCACGATTACAAGCCGGTGGCGATGCGGGCGGTGCTGGAATCCTACGAGCGGCTGCGCACCGCTTACGACTTCGTGCTGGTGGAAGGCGCCGGCAGTCCGGCGGAAATCAACCTGCGCGACCAGGACATCGCCAACATGGGTTTCGCCGAAGCGGTGGATTGCCCGGTGTGGCTGGTCGCCGATATCGACCGGGGTGGGGTGTTCGCCCACTTGTACGGCACGCTGGCGCTGTTGTCGCCGAGCGAACAGGCGCGCATCACCGGCCTGATCATCAACCGCTTCCGGGGCGACGTGAGCTTGCTGACGCCGGGACTGGACTGGCTGACCCAGGAAACCGGCAAGCCGGTGTTGGGCGTGTTGCCCTATCTCCAAGGGCTACATCTGGAAGCCGAGGATGCCTTGCCCCGTGAACCGGGTGTAGAGAAAGATATCGAGCGCTTGCGGGTCGCCGTGCCGGTGCTGGCGCGGATCAGCAACCATACCGATTTCGATCCGCTGCGCCTGCATCCGCAGGTCGAGGTGTGCTGGGTGCGGCCCGGCGCCGCGATCCCGCCGACCGATCTCATCATCCTCCCCGGCAGCAAGAGCACTCGCGGCGACTTGCAGCGCTTGCGCGAGCAGGGCTGGGACGCGGCCATCCACCGCCATTTGCGCTACGGCGGCAAACTGATCGGCGTCTGCGGCGGGTTGCAGATGCTGGGACGGTGGGTTCACGATCCGCTGGGGTTGGAAGGCGAACCGGGCAGCAGTCCGGGTCTCGGTTTTCTGGATTTCGAGACCACGCTGGAGCCGGAAAAACAACTGCATCGGGTCGAGGGTCGGCTTTCGTTCGACGATGCCTTCGTGACCGGCTACGAAATTCACGCCGGCATCAGCACCGGCCCGGCGCTGGCGCATCCCGCCGCTCGGCTGACCGATGGCCGCCCGGACGGCGCGCTGTCGGACGACGGGCAACTGCTCGGCACGTACTTGCACGGGCTGTTCGATGCCGCCCCAGCCCGCGACGCGCTGTTGCGCTGGGCGGGGTTGGCGGTGCGGGAAACGCCGGACTACCGGCAATTGCGCGAGGATGGCATCAACCGGCTGGCGGATGCGATTGAAACGCATCTGGATTTGCGCTTCCTGGAAACCCTACCTTCTCCTCCGTGAACGCCCACGACCGAGGATTGCGTTATCATCGATTCGGACTGGTGGCTGGAATCAGGAGAGTCCCGTGCAGCGTTTTCCCTACGGCATCGCCGACTTTGCCGCGATCATCCTGGCGATGGACCGCAACCGAATCCAGTACGTGGCCCGGCTGCCGCACGGCGAGGCGCTGGTCAACGCGGCGCTGAACCCCGCAAAACCACTCGCCATCGCCCAACTGGTCAACCGCTTCGGGGTGCGGGACATGCTGACCGCGCCGCGCGATCCCGCTTTTCTCGCCTCCTTGCTCTACTACTTCGGCGTTCTCACTCGCGCCGGGCGGGACGCCTTGGGCAGGTTGCAACTGACTATTCCCAATCAGGTGATTCACAAGCTGTACGTCGAGCGGCTCCAGGAACAGGTGTTGCCAGACTACGACGACCAGGCGCAGCGGCAAGCGGTGGTGGAACGGTTCTACGCCACCGGCGATCTCGGCCCGTTGTGCGATTTCCTCGAACAGCGTTATTTCAAGGTGTTCGACAACCGCGATCTGCGCTGGAGCAACGAGCTGGTGGTCAAGACCGCGTTTCTGGTGACGCTGTTCAACGACACGTTCTACCTGATGGACTCGGAGCCGGCGCTGGGACGGGGCTACGGCGACCTGCTGCTGCGGGTGCGCCCCGACATGCGCCAATATGCCTTGCTCGATCATCTGTTGGAATTCAAGGCGATCGGTCTCAAGGCAGTCGGCTTGACCAGCGCCGAACTGACGACGAAAACGCGGGAGGAATTGCGCGCGCTGCCGGCGGTTGCGGACGCCTTGCGGGAGGCGGAAACCCAACTGGCGCAGTATCGCCAGACCCTGGAAGCGGACGGCAGCCCGCTCAAGCTGCGCGCGCACGCGTTGGTCTGCATCGGGCTGGAGCGGCTGGTTTTCGCCGCCCGCGAAATTGAATGACGAACTACGCAAGGTTTTGGATAATATTTTCACGCAAACCCCCGCCGCACCTTTCCTGATCGATTGCCTGATCGGCCATGAAACTTCGGACCGTTTTACTCATCATGCTGGTTTTGACGACCATCAACGGCGGCATCCTGATCTACCGCCACCTTCAACCGCCACCGACTCCACCCGCCAGCGCGACCGCGCCAACCAGTCCCGCCACTCCCGCCGACCGCGCACCGCCGCCGGCAACCGTTCCGCAGCCCCAACTGTCGGATCAACCACCGCCAGCTAAAACGCCCCCCGACCAGGTTGCCACTTTGGAAACCAAGCCTGGCCGGCCCAAGCTGCCCGATCATTCTCTTCCGCCCATCGGCGTCGCCGACTGGATACTGGTGGAGAAAAAGGCTCGCCGGTTAACCTTGTTTCGCGACCACAAGCCGCTCAAGTCTTACGACATCGCCCTGGGCCAACAACCCGATGGTCCAAAGCGGTTCCAGGGCGACAACAAGACTCCCGAAGGCCGCTACCGAATCGCCTCTCGCAAGAAAAACAGCGACTTTCATCGCGCCTTGCGCATCTCCTATCCCAGCTCCGAGGATGCCACCTTCGCCGCCAAACAGAAACGCTCGGCCGGTGGGGACATCATGATTCACGGCCTCCCCAACGGTATGGGAAAGCTGGGGCGGCTTCATCTGCTGCGGGACTGGACGGCGGGTTGCATCGCGGTGACCAACGCCGAGATCGAAGAACTCTGGCGCGCTGTCCCCGACGGCACGCCGATCGAGATTCGGCCCTAACCAGCCGCCCACTCCTTAAAACTCGATCCCCTTTTGCGCTCTGACGCCCTGCTCCCGATAGGGATGCTTGATGGCGCGGATTTCGCTGACCAAATCCGCTTGTTCCAGCAGCGCTTCGGGCGCGTTGCGGCCCGTCACCACCACATGCAATGCCGACCGACGGCTGGCGAAGGTCGCCAGAACCCGCTCCAGATCGAGATAACCGTATTTCAGGACGATATTGAGTTCGTCCAGGATGACCAAGGCGTAACGGGGATCGCCGATCATCCGTTCCGCCTCGGCCCAGCCGCGCTCGGCGGTCGCCACGTCCTGCTCCCGGTTCTGGGTCAGCCAGGTAAAACCGTCGCCGACCACCTGAAAATCCATGGTTTCGAACCGGTTGAGCACCGCCCGCTCGGCGCTATCCTGCCCGCCCTTGATGAACTGCACCACGCCCACGGTCATGCCGTGGCCAAGCGCCCGCAGCGCCATGCCAAACGCGGCGGTGGTCTTGCCCTTGCCGGGGCCGGTGAAGACGATCAGCAGGCCCTTATCAAGGGTGGCGCGGGCCTGCTTGCGCTCGTAACCGGCCTTGCGGCGGGTCGTTTGGCGGGTGTGGTTGGAATCGTCGGCGGACATGGCGGACACCGTACTCCCCCATTCTTCTGAGGGAGAAAGGCCGAGGTTGAGGGGGCTCAGGCGTGATGGCTGAAACGGGTCCAGCTCAGCGGCGTCCAGTCGGGATCGAGACCGGCAGCATCAGCGTCCGCCACGTTCAGGCCGCACTTGCGGGCGAAATAGCGATGAAAGGCCAGACTGGGCGTCAGTTCCGGGTGAAACACGGTGACCAGAATTCGGTCGTCCTCGGCCGCCGCGATGTAGTCGTCCAGTTGCAGCAGCACCCGCACTCCTTCCCCCACCCGGACGATTTTTGGGGCGCGGATGAAGGTCAGCGGAATCGGCGCGCGGGCCACCGCCGGCGCCAGAGCCTCGCATTGGAAGCTGTCCAACTGGCTGCCGAAGGCATTACGGTTGACCGCAATGTCGATCAATCCCAGCGCCGCGGGTTCGCCGAGATTCTCCCGCGCCAGCAAGATCGCCCCGGCGCAAGTACCCCACAGCTTCAGGCCAGTGTCGTGAGCCTGGCGGATGGCGTCGTCCAAAT
>DAIRDI010000087.1:0-7837 GCA_036796235.1 Candidatus Competibacteraceae bacterium
AGGTCCGCACCGGGGCGTCGATAAAATCGCCGATGCCGGCGAAATCGACGATGCGTTCCAGACGCCGCGCCATGTCCTGACGGCTGAATCCCAGTACGGCCCCGTTCAGGAATACGTTCTCGCGTCCGGTCATTTCGTAATCGAAACCGGCGCCCAGCTCCAGCAGCGGCGCCACCCGACCGCGCAGGCGCACTCGGCCCTGGGTGGGACGGATCACCCGGGCGATCACCTTCAGCAAGGTGCTTTTCCCGGCGCCGTTGGGGCCGATGATCCCCATCGTTTCGCCCTGATCCACCGAGAAGCTGATGTCGTTCAAAGCGTTGAAATCGGCATAGCGGACCCCGCGCTGCTGCACCCAGCGGATCGCGTATTCCTGAAACGTGGGAATCCGCTCGTGCGGAATGCGGAAACGGACCGTTACGTTATCCAACTGGATCATCGGTTCGTCGCTCATAACCATCACAACCGGTAAGCCAGTTGATCGGCCTTGCGGGTAAACACCGTCCAGCCGGCCAGCAGGGTCGTCATCGCCAGCACGGCGGCGCTGGCGATCAACCCGCCGTTGGGAACCGCGCCGACGTAGATAGGGATGCGGAACAGCTCGATCATCAGGAAAAATGGATTCAGCATCATCCAGTCGCTCAGAGCAGCCGGCAACACCGTGGGTGGGTACATGATCGGGGTCAGGAAAAACCCGGCCTGGACCACGATCTGAAAAATATCGATGGAGTCGTTGAAGAACACCGAGGCGGTGGACAGCAGCAGCGCCAGACCGAGCGTGAAGACCGCCAGGATAACGACGCTGATCGGCAGGAACAGCCAACTGGGACCCACCGGGTGCTGGAGGACCAGCACGATCAGCGCCAGCGGCAAAACAGAGATCAGAAAGTTGACCAGGCCGTTGCCGACCACCGCCACCACATAAGTAGCCCGCGGAATATAGATGCGTTTGAGTAAGCTGCTGCCCGTCGCCATGACGCCCATGGCGTATTGGGTGGTCTGGGTCATGAAGCTCCAGGCCAGCAGTCCGCTCAGTAGATAGACCGGATAATTGGGCAGGGCAGATTTGAACAGCGCGCCGAAGGCCACCGCCAGGACGATGGTTTGCAGCAAGGGATTCAGCAGCATCCAGAAAATGCCCAACATGGAACGCTTGTAGCGATTTTTCAGGATATTGCCGGCCATCAGCAGCACCAGATCTCGATAGCGCAGGAGCTGGACGAATTCATCCACGAACGGCGGCGGCCGGCGGGCGGAATCGTATTCGAACGCCGGCCGGTCAGTCATGGTCCGATGCTCCTGGCAAGCCCTGGTACACGGCGATGGTATCCTCGACGCAGCGTTCCCAGGAAAAGCGCCGGGCCTGCTCTAGGCCCCGGGCGCGGGCCGACGTCCGCCAGGACGGGTCGTCGAGCAGGCGCTCCAGCCCAGCGGTCAGCGCGTCGAGATCCTCGGGGTCGATCAATAGCGCCGCGGCTCCGGCGACTTCCGGCAACGACGAACACCGTGAGGACAGCGCCGGCACGCCGCTGGCCATGGCTTCGAGCAGGGGTAAACCGAAGCCTTCATACAGCGAAGGATAGGCGAACGCATGCGCGCCGGCGTATAGGGCGGGCAAGTCTTCCTGTGGGACATATCCCAGCCGCCGGAGCTGGCCGGTGCGTTCCAGGGGCGCCAGATGCTGTTCCAGCTCGGCGTTCAACCAGCCTTTCGCGCCGACCAGCGTCAAGGGATGGCGGGCGCGCAGGGCTTCCGGCAACCGGGCATAGGCCATCAGCAGGCGCGGCAGATTCTTGCGCGGCTCCAGCGTCGAGACGGCCAACAGGTACGCTGACCCGTCGAGATGGTAGCGGGCTAGTACGGGCCGCAGGGTCGCGGAGTCGCGCGGATGGAAGGTGCGTTCGACGCCCAGGGGGACGGCCGTCACGCTCTCCGCCGGCACGCCGAGAATGGCGATGATCTCCTGGCGGATGAACGCGGAATCACAAATGATGGCGGAAGCCTGCGCCAAGGTGCGGGGCATGTGGCGCTCCATGAACAAAATTCGCTCGCGGGGATGATGTTGCGGATAGTGCAGATAGGACAGATCGTGAATGGTGGCGACGGCCGGCCCGTCGAACGGCAGCAAAATGTAGTTGGGAGAATGGAGGATATAGTGTTTGAGCGAGCGGGTTTGCCAGAGGAACGCCCGACTCCGCGCCGCGCCGTACAAATTCAGCGCCAGCGGCTTGAAGGGAATCCAGCGGCGAATCCGGGCGATCGGCCGGTTGGCGACCAACACCTGTTCGGGATCGGCGATCCAGCGGTACGCCGAGTAAAACCGGGTTTCCTGAATGGCGGGATGCGCCCGCAACCCGCGGGCCAGTTGCAGCGTGTAGCGCCCGATGCCGGTCAGCGGGTCGGTGATGGCATCGACATTCAGGATCAGTTTCATACGGAGCGGTAAACACTTTCGAGAATCGCGTCCAGCGAATACGCGGGGAGTTCGCCGACCAGCCGACGCAGTTTATGGTTATCGCCGATCAACCGGTGTACTTCGTTGCCGCGGACGAAGGCGGGATTGACCCGAACCTCGATGGCGTAGCCCGCGATCCGGTTCATGCGCTCGAGGATCTCGCCGAGCGCGACGCCGACCCCGGAGCAGATATTAACCGTTTCCTCGACGGCGGCGCTGTCCAGCAGCCGGCGATACGCCTCGACCACGAAACGCACGTCGGAGAAATCCCGGATCACGTCCAGGTTGCCCAACTCGATGAACGGTTGCCGCCGCCGGTAACAGCCGACGATCTTGGGGATCAGAAAACGCTCGTCCTGGCCCGGACCCGTATAGTTGAACGGGCGAGCGATCAGGATCGGCAGCCGGTCCTGGTAGGTTCGGGCCAGATGTTCCATCGCCAGTTTGCTCGTGGCGTAGTGGTTGACCGGCGCCGGGCAGATTGTTTCGTCGATCACTTCCACGGGTGGATTGCCGTAGACGTTGGCGCTGCTGGCGATCAGCACCTTGCGGGGAGTGAGGCCGACGGCGAGGATGGCGTCGAGCAGGTTGAGCGTGCCGAACAGATTGGTCTGGTAGATCTCCAGTGGGTCGCCGTGGGGAACAAAGGTGATCGCGGCCAGATGAACGATGCAGTCCGGCCGGACCGCTTCCAAGGCGGCGCGCAATGGTTCGGGGCGAGCCAGGTCGGCGCTGAACTCATCGGAGTCGGACCCCGGCTCGCGCACCAGACCGACCACCCGGTAGCCGGCGGCGCGCAACCGCTGGCGCAAATGGTGGCCGGTGAAGCCACGGGCGCCGGTGATCAGCACGGTGCTAGAAGGAGAAGCCACGCCGGTTTCTCCGCAAGTCGGCCTCGACCATCAGACGACAGAGTTCGGCGAGCGGGGTTTGCGGTCGCCAGTCGAGCACCTCCGCCGCCTTGCGCGGGTCGCCTTGCAACAGGTCCACCTCACAGGGGCGGTAAAAACGGGGATTGACCCGGACGCGAATGTGGCCGGTGCGGGCGTCGCGGCCGAGTTCCTGTTCGGCCTGGCCTTCCCACTCCAGTTCGATCTCCACGGCCTGGAAGGCCAGCTCCACGAAATGACGCACGGTCCAGGTCTGGTTGGTGGCCAGCACGTAGGTATCGGGCTCGGAATGCTGCAACATTCGATACATGCCTTCCACGTATTCCGGCGCATAGCCCCAGTCGCGTTGAGCGTCGAGATTACCCAGTTCCAACACCTCTTGTTGGCCCAGGCTCATGCGAGCGGCGGCATCGGTGATTTTGCGGGTGACGAATTCCTGGCCGCGCAGGGGTGACTCATGGTTGAACAAAATGCCGCTGCACGCGAACAGACTGTAGGATTCGCGGTAGTTGACCGTGCTCCAATGGGCGAATAATTTGGCGACGCCGTAAGGACTGCGCGGGTGGAAGAAGGTCGTCTCGGTTTGCGGCAATTCGTGGATTTTGCCGTACATCTCCGAGGTCGATGCCTGGTAGAAACGGATTTTGGGGTCGACGATGCGGACCGCCTCCAGGAGATGCAGGGGACCGATACCGGTGATCTGGGCGGTCGTGACCGGTTGCTCGAAGGACACGCCGACGAAACTCTGCGCGGCCAGGTTGTAGATCTCGTCCGGCTCGCAGCGTTGCACCAAGCGGATGCTGGCCCCGGGGTCAGTCAGATCGTATTCCACCAGTTCGAGATGGGGATGGTTCTGGGCATCCAGCTCCTCCAGCCGCCAGAAGTTGACCGAGCTGGTGCGGCGGTAGGTCCCGTAGACCCGATAACCCTTATCGAGCAGGAGTTGGGTCAGGTAAGCGCCATCCTGGCCAGTGACGCCGGTGATGATTGCGGTTTTCATAGGGCTTTGCGTTGTGATCGGTTGAAAAAATAGGTAGTGTCCCTCAGCGTTCAGGATGAATCCTGGGCCAACGAGGGAACCGTTTTTCAAGATGACGTTATTCTAACCAATACCCAGCGGCGAAGCCCGATACGATACCAGCTCCTGGTGGGCGGAGCCGCGATCGACCCCCGCCAGCCGCCGGGGTCGGGGCAGCGGCGCGCACGCCAATTTCATGGATTAATTTAGTTAGTTGATAAATATATAAATAATAGCAGTCCAGCAATTTCTCAAGAGGCAGCGCTTCATGACCATGACCGATCTCAAGACGCAACTGCAAGCCGAGTTGCCCGAACTGCTCAAGCAGGACGCCGGCTTTCGGCAATGGCTGGAACAACTCATCCGACAAACGGCGGTCTCACCGGAAAGTTTTGACGCCCGCTTCGAGCGAATACTACAGGAATTCGCCACCGATCGCGCCGAGCAGAAACAAAAATGGGACGAACAGGACCGCAAATGGCGGGAATGGTCCGCAAAATTCGATGCCCACGCCGAGGAACAGCGCCGCAAGTGGGACGAGCAAAACCGCAAGTGGGACGAGCAAAACCGCAAGAACAACGAACTGCTGGAAGAGATCAAGCTGTCCCGCTCCCGGCAGGATCAGGGCATCGGCGCGCTGGGCGCGCGCTGGGGAATCGCCTCGGAACACAGCTTCCGCGCCGCCCTCAAGGGCATTCTGGAAAAAAGCTTCCAAGTCGAGGTGTTGAACATCAACGAGTTCGACGATGAAGGCATCGTGTTCGGCGTCCCCGACCAGGTCGAGATCGACCTCATCATCAAGAACGGCGTGGTGATTCTCTGCGAACTGAAATCCTCAATGTCCAAATCAGACATGTATACCTTCGACCGCAAGACGCGCTACTACGAGCGGCGTCACCAGCGCCCGGCCGAGCGCCGGATCGCCATCTCACCGATGGTGCATCCCACCGCCCGCGCTGTCGCCGAACGGCTGAACATCGAAGTGTTCGGCTACGCCGAGGACGCGACCGGCTTATGAGCGCCCTTTCCGGCGCCGGTTCGTTCCTCGCCCTGATTCCCGCTCACAATGAGGCCGCCACCATCGGACTCGTCGTCGGCCAGGTGCGACGCTTATGGCGCTGTCCGGTCGTGGTCATCGACGACTGCAGCACCGACGCCACCGCCCAACTCGCCGGCGCCGCCGGCGCCATCGTGCTGCCGCTGACCCTGCAACTCGGCGCATGGGGCGCGATCCAGACCGGGTTGCGCTACGCCCTGCGGCACGGTTATCGGGTCGCCGTGACCCTCGACGCCGACGGCCAGCACGAACCGGCCAGCATCGGCGACTTGCTCCAGCCGCTGAGCGCCGAACAGGCCGACGTGGTGATCGGCGCGTTTCCCGAGCGCGCCAGCCGCGCCCGTCGACTGGCCTGGCGCTATTTCCGGCTGCTCACCGGCCTCAAACTGGAAGACATCACCTCCGGTTTCCGGGCCTACAACCATGCGGCGATCGCGGCGCTCGCCGCCCCGGAGGCCAGTCTCCTGGACTATCAGGACGTTGGGGTCCTGATGATCCTGCGCCGTCAGAACCTGCGGACCGTCGAGGTGCCAGTCGCGATGCAAACCCGCGCGGTCGGCGCATCGCGCGTGTTCCGCTCCTGGTGGATCGTCGGCGCTTACATGCTGCAAACCAGTCTGCTCTGTCTCGCCCGGGTCGGGTATCATCCCGCGCTGCCCACCACCGAGGACTGACGCGCCACCGTATGATCACCTACCAAATCACCTCGATGGTGATCGGGGTTACCCTCGCCATCGCCATCCTGTTTCTGGTGCGCCGCGACCACCTGCACGGACCCTACGCCATCTGGTGGATCGGCGCGGCGGTCACCGTCGCCGTGCTCGGTCTGTTTCCGCGCCTGTTCGACATACTGGCCTTCAAGTTGGGGGTCAGCTATCCGCCGATGCTGGCCCTCGTGCTGGGTTTCGCCCTGTTGCTGGTTAAGATTCTGACCATGGATCTGGAGCGCTCGCGGCAGGAGCGGCGGATTCGTCGACTGGCCCAACGCTTGGCGATGTTGGAGGCGCAGGCGCCGGCGGAACCCACGCGGGATGATGCGGTTTGCGGTGAATCCGAACCGCCGAGACCGGCGTCCTAGAGGCGTTTTCGTACAGGCTCTGGCGAGCTAAGCCATTGAAAAAAATCCCCCACCCCAGTCCGGCTTACGAAAAAATATTGACCCTGTTTTGGGAAACCGGCCGCAAGTTTCAGGAACGGGTGGAAGCGCGGTAAGGAGACGAGTTTAGTGGCGTTCTACCCATCCGGTTCTTTTTAGAGTTACACTGTTTGCCCGACCAATGACGCGGGCAACTGGCCATGCCGACCATCAGCATGTTCTACGGCATCATCATTCGGATGTTGTTCATGGACACCCAACAACATCACTTGCCACACCTGCATGTTGAATACCAAGGAAAACAGGCGGTCATTTCAATTCCGGACGGGAATCTGCTGGAGGGTGATCTTCCGGCCAAGAAACTGCGCCTGGTTCAAGCATGGATCACCATCCACGAAGAGGAATTGATGGCGGATTGGACCCTGGCGGTGAACGGCGAACCGGTTTTTCCAATTGATCCTTTGCGGTAAGGTTTTGACGATGATCGAGGTCAATTCCGTTGAGACGACTCCCGACTTTGGGTTGCTACTCACCTTTACTGGAACTGGGGACGAGCGGCGGCGTTTCGACATGCGTCCCTATTTGCACTATCCGGTCTTTCGTCGTCTGGAAAATCCAGGATACTTTTCCTTGGCTCGGGTTGATTATGGCACCGTGACTTGGCCAGGGGACATCGATATCGCGCCCGAAACCCTTTTCGAGCGATCGATACCCGTATAAAGAAGGACCCCCTGGAGGAGATCAAGCGCTCCCGCTCCTGGCAGGAACACTGGCGCCATTTCCGGCTGCTCACCGGCCTCAGGGGCGTTTTCATGCGGCCTCTGGCGAGCTAAGCCATTGAAAAAAAACCCACATCCCTGCCCTCCCCCGCAAGGGGGGAAGGGATTTTCGTACAGTCTCGTAAATCGGGCGCCAATGCGCGTTCTGCACGTCGGTAAGTATTACCCGCCGTTCGCCGGCGGCATCGAACACTTTCTGGCGGATCTGCTGCCGGCGCTACAGGGTCAGGGCATTACTGTAGCGGCGTTGGTGCATGATTCACCCGCGCCGGCGTCCACCGCCTCCCCCCAACCATCCGCTCTCCCAAGGAGCGAGGATGGGGCATACATCTATCGCGCGCCCAGTTACGGCCGATTGCTCTACGCGCCGGTCAGCCCGACGTTTCCCTTCTGGCTGGCGCGGGCCATTCGTGAGTTTCAGCCCGATCTGCTGCACCTGCATCTACCCAACACCTCGGCGTTCTGGGCGTTGCTGGTCCCCGCCGCTCGCCGCCTGCCGTGGGTGATCCACTGGCACGCCGATGTGGTTTCATCCGCCATCG
>DAIRDI010000087.1:7937-10499 GCA_036796235.1 Candidatus Competibacteraceae bacterium
CGCGCGCTGGGTCAGGCTGGCATGGCGGCGCTGCGGGAACAGTTCGGCATCGAACCGGTGGCGGCGGCGATCAAGGATTTGTATCGCCAGTTGACGACTGGTGGACAGCTTTAAGCGACCGGCTTGCCGATGGCTTTAAGGGCGGCTGGAACACCGTCATGATCCAGAACAGCAGCGCCGGAACAAAGTGCAGGAACACGCGGTTGATGCTGGTGTATTGCTCGGCCCATACATAAGCCTCGGTGAAGAAAAACAATACGAACAACATCAACAGCCCGGACCCCACCAGCACCCCTCCCGCCAGTCGCCAGGGCTCGGCGGCGATTGTGGGCAGGCTGAATAACACGCTCGCCAACAGCAGATAACCCAGCAGATGCCAGTTGCCGAGCAGCAGCAGGTTACGGACCACCGCCCCCCAGACATCGTGATAATGCAGATCGAAGCGCCCCAGCCAGGGCAGTTGCACCACCTCGGGAGTGAGCCGGATCTCGCCCAGACCGGCCACGGTAAAGGCTATCCCGCCCGCCGCGAACCAGAGAACCGCGAGTAGCGCCGCCCCGCCCGCCAGCCAGGGCCAGCGGCGGCGCGGCGTCCACACGACCGCCGCCGCGGGAAGCAGCAGCAGCGCCCAGATCAATCCTTCCCGTTTGATCCAAGGACAGGCCAGCGCCAGCAGCAACGCCAGGACGCCCTGCCAGCAATCGCCGGTTCGCGCCCATTGCAGGAACGCGCAGACCGCCAGGCCAAACACCGCCGCCAGCCACAGATCCGCGTAACCGGCCAGCGCGACGTGCGTGTTCAACATCGGCTGCGACAACAAGAGCCAGACGAAGATCAGCGCGACCAGGGGCGATGCGCCCCACCACCGCGCCTGTCCGTAAAAGCCCAGCCCCAGGGCCAGGGCGACCCCCAGCCAGGGCAGATGAGCCACCGCTTCGTTCCAGCCGCCGAACGCCAGGGTCGGCCAGAGCGCCAGCAGCGACACGGCGTCGGGATAATCGGCGGCAGGGATGGTGTAGACGATCCCGCTGGGGTCCGCCAGCCAGCGTTGCGGATCGACGAAGGGCACCCATTGTTGCAGTTCCGCCCACACCCTGGGGCGCGCCATCCAGGTGGTCCAGGCGTCCCAGGGATACAGCGGCCGCCACCAGATCTCCAGCGCCAGCCCGGCCAGCCGCAAACCGATCCAGACCAGCAACAATGCCAGCAGGAGAGTCTGCCACTTCAATCCTAACCGCCAAAACTCCCTCCCTCCTCTTGGGGAAGGGTCGGGGTGGGGGGGCTCGACGGCGGTCCGCCGCCACGCCAGCACGCCGCCCGCCAGCGCCAGCAGTCCCAATACGCTCGCGGGACCGACGACGGTCAACGGCAGGCCCAGCGCCGCCTGGACGTGCAGCAACAGCAACGCCGCCAGCAATCCGAGCACATAGCCGTAGCCCAGCGCCAGCGGCCAAACGCCCGGCGCGGCGTCGCGCCACAAGACCCGCACCCACAAGGTTCCGGCCAGCCACGGAACGCCCAGCGCCAGCCCCACGCGCAACCATTCCATCGCCGGCTACCCCTCCAGCACCCGAAACAGCGCCCCTGCCGGCGCTGCATGCAGCCGCTCCACCCGCAGCCGTCCCCCGTTCCATTCCAGGGCTTTATGCTCCGGGATGAAGCGCGCTCCAGGCAAAGGTTCCAGAATCAGCACATAATCGCCGGCCCGCGCGACCTGAGGCGGTCGCGCAAACTCGATGTAGCTATTGTGCGGCAGCAGATGGTAGCGGGCGCGACCGGCGGTAAATCCCGAAGGATCGTTGCTGACGATCAGCAGACGGACCGGCCGTTCCGGCAGGCGCTGCCGGACCGCCAGCACGAACCGGTACAGATCGCCGTCCAGATCGGCCAGCCGCCGCTCCGATTCATCCTTGCCGGCGAAGCGTTCCCGCGTCTGTTCCAGTCGTTGCGCCAGCTCCCATTGCCAGCGCACATCCAGCAGCAGCCAAGCCAGCAGGAACAGCGCGACGAACGGCGCCGGCCGCAATCGCTCGCCGCCCGCGAGCGCCCAGGTCGCATAAAGCAGTCCGCTCAGACCGATCCAGAGCGCCGCGAGCAAGACCAGCGCCCCCAGCGGTCGGATGGTGGCGCCGGCGGCGAAATTGATCGACCGCTGGCTCCAGTCCTCATGGGCCGTCCATTCCGCCCACAATTGCTCCAGCCATTCGCGGGTCGTCAGCGCGGCCGGGCGCAGTTCGAGCTGGCGGACGACGACCGGCGCCGAGACCGGACCGGGGATAAAGACGCCCACGGTGGCGACGGTTCCCGCCCAGTCGGGCGCGCGGCGCAGATCGACTTGCCCGGCGGCGCTGGGCGTCCCGCCGCCCTGGCGTCCCTGGCCATCGACCGTGCGCCAGATCGGCGTCAGCGGATGGCGCTCGTCGAGGCCGTCGATCGCCCAGACCAAATCGCCATACAGTCCGGCGTTGATCCAGCGGGGCGGGGTCCACAGCAAGATGCCCGGCGCGGCGAAGGGCGGGACGCGCAAGCCACCGCCAGCGTCCGGGATCGCCGCGTCCTGGC
>DAIRDI010000088.1:0-10424 GCA_036796235.1 Candidatus Competibacteraceae bacterium
GACCGGAGCCGCTCGGCGATTCCTTCTCCGGGGCTCATCTCCACCAACGGGCGCGGGGGCGCATCCTGGCCGTCAAGCCGTTTATCATGGATCACCACATCGTGGTGGGCGTCGGGAACATCTACGCCAGCGAGTCGTTGTTCGCGGCGGGTATTCATCCGTTGCGGCCAGCCGGCCAAGTGACGCTGATCGAGTACGAACGGCTGGCGGCGGCCATTCGGGACATCCTGAGCGAAGCTATTCGCCAGGGTGGCACCACGCTGCGGGATTTCGTCGGCGTAGGGGGCGAGCCTGGGTATTTTCGGCAAGCGCTGCGCGTCTACGACCGGCGCTCGCTGTCTTGCACCGTTTGCGGAGAGTCTGTCCAGCATTGCCGGGTCGGCCAGCGAGCGACGTACTTTTGTCCGCGCTGTCAGCGGTAGCCGGTCCATGGATCGGTGGTTTTCGGCGCATTGATTGATATAAGGATCGGCGAGAACCCGGCGCCATAGAACGGAGGTAAGGCCATCCATCTTTCTCACCGTCTGTCTGGCGCGGCCCACCTCGACGCATCCTCCCGACTTGACTACACTTGCCTCAAATCCCCAACAAAACCCCGGATAATGCCATGCGCCGAGTCGTCTTCAACCAGAAAGGAGGGGTGGGCAAATCCACCATCACCTGCAACTTGGCCGCCGTCGGCGCCGCGCGGGGCCGACGGACCCTGCTGGTCGACCTGGACCCCCAAGCCAACGCCTCCCGCTACCTGCTCGGCGCGGCGCTGGACGAGCAAAAGAAAACGCTGGCCCATTTCTTCGACGACATCCTGGCCTACAAAATTTTCGCCGACAAACCGGACGCCTATCTCGTTGAGACCCGTTTTCCCAATCTCAGCGTCCTGCCGTCCGATCCCCGGTTGGAAGAACTGCAAATCAAGCTGGAATCGCGCTACAAGATGTACAAGTTGCGAGAAGCGTTGGAAAGCCTCAAGGACTTCGACGACATCTTCATCGACACCCCCCCGGCGCTGGGATTTTATACTCGTTCGGCGCTGATCGCCGCTGATACCTGCTTGATTCCCTTCGATTGCGACGACTTCTCGCGCCGCGCGCTGTACGCGCTGATGGACAGCGTGCGCGAAATCCAGGCCGATCACAACCGCGCGCTGCGGGTGGAAGGCATCGTGGTCAACCATTTTCAGGCCCGCGCCAATCTGCCGGCGCGCCTGGTCGAGGAATTGCGCGCCGATGGCCTGCCGGTGCTGGAGGCGTTTTTATCGGCGTCCATCAAGATCCGCGAATCGCACGCCCAGTCCCTGCCGATGATCCATCTCGACCCCAAACACAAGCTCAGCCGCGAGTTCGAGGCGCTGTACGGTCTGTTGCAACCGTGAGGGACTTCCCGGTCCAGAACCACCCCGCGCGGATTTCCCGCAATCGCCAACTCCGGCAACCGATGCGCTCTTGACGCCAGTGGGGGCGGTGGTTCCCTTCCCTTTTACCCGCGCATGCAACGCCGCGCCCGCCGATGGGTCCGGTTTCCAGCGTTTCCTCCGTTCCACCTTCAGACTTTTTCCGAGTATCCAGCCGATGAATAATGCCGCCACTCTCGCCCAACCGACGCCGACCCGGTCGCTGCCGGTCCCTCACGCCCCAGCCTGGAGCGTGGACGCCATACTGGCGTTGTTCGAACTACCCTTCACCGATTTGCTGTTCCGGGCGCAGGAAGCCTTGCGGGCGAATTTTGATCCCAACGCGGTGCAACGCTCCACGCTGCTGTCGATCAAGACCGGCAACTGCTCCGAGGATTGCGGTTATTGCTCGCAGTCCAAGCGCTACCAGACCGGACTGGACGCGCAACCGTTGTTATCGACCACCGAGGTGCTGGCGGCGGCCCGGGCGGCCAAGGAACAGGGCGCGGGCCGGTTCTGCATGGGCGCGGCCTGGCGCGGTCCTAAGGAAAAGGATTTGCCCGCCGTCATGGCCATGGTGCAGGCCGTCAAGGATCTCGGGCTGGAAACCTGCGTCACGCTCGGCATCCTCAAGGACGGCCAGGCCGAACAGTTGCGGGCGGCCGGACTGGATTACTACAACCACAATCTCGACACCGCCCCGGAGTTTTACGGGGACGTCGTCACCACCCACACCTATCAGGATCGGCTCGATACCCTGCGGAAGGTGCGCGAGGCCGGCCTCAAGGTGTGCAGCGGCGGCATCGTCGGCATGGGTGAAACGCGCGAGCACCGCGCCGGGCTGATCGCCAAGTTGGCCAATCTCGATCCGCCGCCGGAATCGGTGCCGATCAACAACCTGGTGCCGATTCCTGGCACCCCCCTGGCGGAGCGCGCGGCGATCGACATTTTCGAGTTCGCGCGGACCATCGCCGCCGCCCGCGTCACCATGCCGCGCAGCTACGTGCGGCTGTCCGCCGGGCGGGAGCAGATGAGTGCGGCCGAACAGACATTGTGCTTCCTGGCCGGCGCCAACTCGATCTTCTACGGCGACCATTTGCTGACCACCAGCAATCCGCAGATGGAGCTCGATAATGCGCTGTTCGAGAATTTGGGTCTGCGGGGTGTCTAAGGTAAGCACCGCACTATTAGACACGGGAGCCGTCCGCAGCGCGCGGCAGCGCGCGGCGCACTCCCGCATCGTCGATCGAGACTCGCCGCCGTGGAACACCCTCCCTCATGTCCAATCAAGATTGGCTGAACCGCAGCCTCGCCGCCGTCTGGCATCCTTGCACCCAGATGAAGCTCCACGAGACCGGCGCGCTGCCGCTGGTGCCGGTCGCTCGCGGACAAGGGGCCTGGCTGTATGATTTCGAAGGGCGGCGTTACTTGGACGCCATCAGTTCGTGGTGGGTCAATCTGTTCGGCCATGCCAACCCGCGCCTCAACGCCGCCATCAAGGCGCAACTGGATCAGTTGGAACACGTCATTCTGGCCGGTTTCACCCACGCGCCGGTGGTGGAACTGTCCGAACGATTGTCGGCTTTGACCGGCGGCGCGCTGGGCCATTGCTTCTACGCCTCAGACGGCTCGTCGGCGGTGGAAATCGCCCTGAAAATGTCGTTTCACTCCTGGCGCAATCACGACCGGCCAGAGAAAAACCGCTTTCTCTGTCTGGCCGGCAGCTACCACGGCGAAACCTTGGGCACGCTGAGCGTGAGCGACGTCGCGCTGTACAAGGAGGTCTACGCGCCCCTGCTGCGGCAGGCCGTTCCCGTCTGCTCGCCGGACGCCCGCCAGGCGAAGGCGGGAGAAACGGCGGTGGATTGCGCCCGCCGCGCCGCTGCGGCGCTGGAGGTGGTGTTGGCCGCCCAGCATGAAACCATCGCCGCGCTGATCGTCGAGCCGCTGGTGCAGGGCGCGGGGGGGATGGTCATGTACGATCCGGAGTATCTGCGCCTGGCTCGCGGTCTCTGCGACCGCTATCAGGTTCACCTGATCGCCGACGAAATCATGGTCGGTTTCGGCCGGACCGGCACGCTGTTCGCGCACGAGCAGGCGGGCATCCGCCCCGACTTTCTGTGCCTGTCCAAGGGCTTGACCGGCGGTTACCTGCCGCTGTCGGTGGTGCTGACCACGAACGAGATCTATGCCGCCTTTCACGACGACGCCGTGACGCGCGGTTTTCTCCACTCGCACTCCTACACCGGCAATCCGCTGGCCTGTCGCGTGGCGCTGGCGACCCTGGACATCTTTGCCGAGGATGCGGTGCTGGAGCGCAACCGGCGCTTTGGTGAAATGTTGACCGCCCGGCTGGCGCCGCTGGCGAACCATTCGCAAGCGCGGCACTTCCGCCAGCGCGGCATGATCTGGGCGGTCGATATCGCCACGGACGATCCCGATTTCCGGCTGCGCTTCTACCGTGAAGCGCTCGGGCGCGAGATCCTGCTGCGCCCACTGGGGACGACGGTCTATTTCATGCCGCCGTATATCCTGAACGATGAGGAAACGGCGCTGTTGGCCGACGGCGCGGCGGCGGCGCTGGAAGCAGCGCTGGCATGATCTGGGACGAGTTGGAAGTCGGTCTGGTCAAACTGGCGGCCAAAGGGCTGTTTCGCCGCCGCCGCACCCTGGACGCGCCCTGCGGTCCGGAAGCCGTGGTCGAGGGCCGGCGCGTCGTCGCGTTTTGCAGCAACGATTATCTGGGGTTGGCCAACCATCCCGCCCTGATCGCGGCGGTCCGGGACGCCGCCGGGCGCTGGGGGGTGGGCAGCGGCGCCTCGCACGTCGTGAGCGGCCATCTGCGCCCGCACGCGGAGTTGGAGACGCGGCTGGCGGCTTTCGTCGGGCGAGACCGGGCGCTGTATTTCAGCACGGGCTATATGGCCAATCTGGCCATCGCGCCGACGCTGCTGGAGCGCGGCGACGCCATTTTCGCCGACCGCCTCAACCATGCCTCGCTGATCGACGCCGCTTTGTTGGCGCGCGCCGAGCATATCCGCTATCCGCACGGCGATCTGGAAACGCTCGCCCGCCGGCTGGAACAGTGTCCGGCCCGCCGCAAGCTGATTCTCACCGACGCGGTGTTCAGCATGGACGGCGATCTGGCCCCGCTGCCGGAACTGTTCGCCTTGGCCGAGCGCTTCGATGCCTGGCTGGTGGTGGACGACGCCCACGGTTTCGGCGTCCTCGGTCCCGGCGGTCGGGGCAGCGTGGCCCATTTCAAGCTGCCGCCGTCGCCGCGCCTGATCCTGATGGGCACTTTGGGCAAGGCGGCGGGCGCGTCCGGCGCGTTCGTCGCCGGCGACCGGCGCGTGATCGAATGGCTGACGCAGCGGGCGCGTCCCTATATGTTTACCACGGCTTCCAGCCCGGTCATCGCCGCCGCGCTGCTGGCCAGTCTGGAGTTGATCGCCAGCGGCAGCGCTCGCCGCGCCCATCTTCGGCGCTTGATCCGCCGCCTGCGCGCTGGCCTCGCCGGTCTGCCTTGGCGAACCTGGCCTTCGCCGACCGCCATCCAGCCGGTGCTGATCGGTGGCAATGACGCCACCACCTGGTTGGCCGACTACCTGTTCGAGCGCGGGTTCTGGGTGCCTGCCATCCGCCCGCCCACCGTGCCGGTCGGCGCCGCCCGCCTGCGGATTTCCCTGTCGGCCGCGCATACCGAAGCGCAGATCGATGCCCTGTTGGCCGTACTGCGGGAATGCGCCGTGGCGCCCTCCTCCCCTCAATTTCTCTCGCTAGCGCAGCCGTGCAAGGAAGCAACACACCCTGCCCTCATTGTGGGAGACCGGCCAGGACTGAATGGACCGCTCCCCGAGGGCGCGGAATGATCGTGGCGTCCAATCCCCCCCCGGTATTACCCGCCAAGCACCGCATCCGCCAAGCCTTCGATCGAGCCGCAACGCGTTACGACGACGCGGCCGACGTCCAACGGGAGATGAGTGACCGGCTGGCGGCGTATCTCGCGCAAGCCGATCTGGACCTGGACCTCGACGCCATCGTGGATGCTGGGTGTGGTACCGGGTACAGCGCGCGGTGGCTGGCGCAACGCTGGCCGCAGGCGCGGCTCGCCCTGCTCGACTTCGCGCCCGCGATGCTCGAGGTGGCCCGCATCCAACACCTTGGAGCGACGGTGATCTGCGCCGATATCGAAGCCTTACCTTTCGCCGATGGTTGTTTTGCGGGGTACTGGTCGAGTCTGGCCTGGCAATGGAACGACCCCCGGCGCTGTCTGACCGAGGCCGCGCGCGTGCTCGAACCGGGTGGATTTCTGGCGATCGCCACGCTGGGTGCGGACAACTTTCCCGAATTGCGCCATGCCTTCGCCGAGGCCGACGACTATAGCCACGTGTTGGACATTCCCTCGCCGGAGCATCTGTTGGCGGATTGCCGGACCGCTGGTTGGACCGTGCGGGTTTGGGAACGATGCCTGGTGCGCCGCCACTATCCCGATGCGCGGACCGCGCTGCGAAGCGTCAAGACGGTCGGCGCCCGCGAAGTCGAGCGCCGCCGCCCGACGCCGTTGAGTCGCGGCGCTTGGCAGCGCATCAACGCGCGCTACGAGCAATTGCGGGAAGCGGCGGGATTGCCGTTGAGTTACGATGGGGTGTGGCTGGTTGCTACTAAGGTTAAAGGTTGACGGCTTATGAGCCTGAGCCACGCATATTTTGTGACTGGCACGGATACGGGGATCGGTAAAACTCACATTACTTGCGCCCTGTTGCACGCCACTCGCCGGCAGGGCTTGACCGCCGTGGGCATGAAGCCGATCGCGGCGGGCGTCGAAGCGGATGGGCGCAACGACGATGTCGTGCGGTTGCTGGCCGCCAGTTCGGTCCAGCCGCCGCTGGAATGGGTGAATCCGTACTGCTACGACCCGTTCATCGCGCCGCACATCGCCGCCAGGGAAGCGGAACGTCCCATCGACATCGGGGTAATTTGCCAGGCGTTCGCGCGATTGCGCGCGCTGGCGGAAGTGGTGTGGGTGGAAGGCGTGGGAGGATTTCGGGTCCCGCTCGACGAGCGGATCGATGCGGCGGACTTGGCGCGGATACTGAACCTGCCGGTGGTGCTGGTGGTGGGAATGCGGCTGGGCTGCCTCAATCATGCCCTGCTGACCGCCGAGGCAGTGGCCCGGCGCGGCTTGACCCTGGCGGGCTGGGTCGCCAACCGGATCGATCCGGAGATGGACCGCTTCGAGGCCAATCTGGAGACCCTGCAAGCCCGCCTGAGCGCGCCCTTGCTGGGGGTGGCGCCCCACGGCGCGAGTCCCGAACAGACCGCCCTGACGCTGGCGTTGCCGTTTGATCTTTCCTGACCGGGAGCCCGTTCCTGACCCTCCACGGGCTACCCGCGAGCGCCCCCCTCATCCTGCTCGGCCTTGTTATCGAGCGTCTCCTCCCCCACCTCGCCGCGGTTGTATTCCACCCGATCGCGACCCTTGTGCTTGGCCCGATACATCAGATCGTCCGCCCGTTTCAGCCACCGATCCAGGGTGTCGTCCGCGCGGTGCTCGGTCACGCCAAAACTGGCCGTCACCGGACCGATGTCGGCGAAAGACCAATAACGTAGCGCCGCCAATAAGGTTTCCGCCAGGGCGACGGCCTGCGGCAACGAGGTTTCCACCGCCAGAATCACAAACTCCTCGCCGCCCCAGCGCACGAATACATCACTGTGACGCAGGCGTTGACGCACCAGCGCCGCCATTCCGGTCAGCACGGCATCGCCCCGCTCGTGACCGTGTTCATCGTTAAAGCGCTTGAAGTGGTCGATATCGAACATGACGAGCGCCAGCGGCCGGTTGTAGCGTTGCGCGCGGCTGATCTCCTTATCAACGATATCCAGGAAATACCGCCGATTAAAGGCGCCGGTCAGTGGGTCGGTGGTGGCCAGTTGGCGCAGTTCCTGTTCCAGGCGTTTCCGCTCGCTGATATCCAGCAGCGTACCGCAGACCCGTAGAGGCCGACCTTGCGGGTCGTGCTCGGTGACTTTGCCCTTGGCCAGCACCCAGATCCAGCGACCGTCCTTGTGTCGGAGCCGATGCTCGCTTTCGTAGCAGGGCGCGTGATTTTCCAGGTGAGCGTCGAACGCTTCGCGCATGGCCGGCAGATCGTCGGGATGGATCCGGGACTCCCAACTGGCGAATTCAGGAGCGATTTCCGTCACCTGAAAACCGAGGATCTCGGCCCAGCGTTCGTTGTACAGAACGAGATTGGTGCGGGCGTCCCAGTCCCAGATCCCCAGATCGGCTCCCCAGAGCGCCAAGGTTAGCCATTCCTCGCTTCTTTTCAGTCGGCGGTTCATGGCGTGCTTGTACAGGGCCATATTGACTGTCGCCACCAATTCCTGAATGGAAACCGGTTTGACCAGATACCCATAGGGATCGGCCTCCCTGGCGCGTTGCAGCACGGTATCCTGGGAAAAAGCGGTCAGGTAGACGATGGGAATATCGAAGTGCGTGTGGATGTGTTCGGCGGTGGTCAAGCCGTCCATCGCGCCCGCGAGTTGAATATCCATCAGCACCAGGTCGGGCGCCGCCGCCACGACCGCAGTCAGCGCATCCTCACCCGCCGCCACGGGCGCGGGGACGGTATAGCCAAAATCGGTTAGCGTATCTTGCAGGTGGGCGGCGATGAGGCCGTCGTCCTCAACGATCAGGATCGTTTCTCTGGTCATGATGCGCGCTCCTGTCCCCTTGCTGGGTATCGAATCGCAGCGAGAAGCGGGTTCCGACCGTGCGATCGAGTTCGAGCGAGCCCTGGAGTTGGTGCTGACCCAGCATGCGCACCAGCCGCAATCCCAGGCTTCGGGTGGTCGTCCAGTCCAATGCGGCCGGTAGACCCACCCCGTTATCGGCAACCACCAGGGTATAGCTTACCGGATTCTCCTGAAAGACTGTAATTTTAATAAGGTAGTCGTCTTTTTTAAGACTGGGCTGATTTTTGGGGAAGGCGTGCTTGAAGGCGTTGGTAACTAATTCGTTGACGATCAAACCACAGGGAATCGCAAGGTCCAGACTCATCGACACCTCGGATGCCGTGACCTCAATGCCAACCATGCCGCAAGGGTCGAGGGAGTGATGTAGATGATCGACCAACACTTGGAGATAGCCATGAAAATCGATCCGGTTCAAGCGTTCGGACTGGTAGAGCATCTCGTGGACCAGCGCCATGGACCGGATGCGACCGTTCAGATCGTCCAAGAGGGATAACAATGTTGCATCTTTCGTCGTGTCGCGCTGCAAGTCCAGCAGGCCGATGATGGCGGCGAGGTTGTTCTTAACCCGGTGGTGGACTTCACGCAGCAGTGTTTCCTTCTCGTCCAAGGAATGGTGCAGCAGGTCCTCGGCCCGTCGACGGTCGGTAATATCCTCATGCGCGATGACGACGCCTGGGCGGGCGCCGCTCATGGGGTGAACGCGCATCGCGAACCACCGTAATTCGAACGGCGCATGACAGGGGTATTCCAGCCCAAAGACCGGCAGTTCGCCGTTTATGACCGCATGAATACCTCGCAACGCGGCTTGCGCCAAGGCATCGCAATCGCGATCGATGGCGTTTTGACAAGCGTTCAGGTAGTTCGCCCCGACTCCGACCGAGCGATCCGCGCCGCTGTTCTGCTCGGCGAAGCGCCGCCAGGCGTCGTTGACCAGGAGGACCGTGCCTCGGGCGTCCAGCACGGCGATATGCGCGGTCAGCGAGTCCAGCACGTCCCTGAGCAGGGTTTCACTCTCCCGTAAGGCTTCCTCGATCCGCTTCCGCTCGGTGATGTCGGTGAGCATGGCAAAGGAACCGGTCACCTTGCCGCTCGCATCCTGCAAGGCGACCGCCGAGACCGCCGTCCACAGGACTTGACCGTCCTTGCGACGAAACCGCCGTTCGTACACCGAATTTTCACCTTGAAATCGGCGTTCGCGCTGGGCGCGGTGCGCGTCCAGATCTTCGGCGAACAGGAAGGACTCGAACTGTTGGCCGAACATTTCCTCCGGCGCGTAGCCGAGCAGATCCATCATCCGCCAGTTGACGAAGGTGGTTCGTTGCTCGTCGTCCACCGCCCAAATCCCCTCATGAGAGGTTTCCACGATCTGGCGGTAGCGTTCTTCGCTGATGCGCAGAGCCGCCTCGGCCTGTTTGTGCGCCGTAATATCGCGGTTGCTGCCGCGCTGACCCAGGTAACGCCCATCGCTCCCGTGCACGGCCTGGCAAACATGCCCGATCCAGATTTGCTTGCCGTTGCGGGCGATGATCCGGAAATCGAGAATCTGGTGCGGCTTGCGGTCATCGAAATGGTGGGCCGCGACTCGGTCGCGATCCTCCGGATGAACCAGGGTCAGCAGCAGATTGGGGTCGGCCATAAAATCATCCGGGCGGTAGCCGGTGATGCGCTCGCAGGCCGGCGAAACGTAAACATAGCGGCCGTCCGGATCGATCCAGTATTCCCAGTCGTAGGTAAACTCCGCCAAGGTACGGTATTTTTCCTCGCTCTCGCGCAAGGACTCCAATGCTTGGTGGCGTTCGGCGAGGTCTCGTTCCGCTTGCGCGGCGCGCTCCTGAAGTTGCTGTTCCATCTGACCGCCATGCCGCCGGAGCGCCGCGATCGTCCGCCGTTGGAACATGGCCAGCACGGATGCACCCACAATCAATGCGCCGATCAGAACCCAGGCGAGGATTATTGGAAACAGCAGAGTCTCGGTGGACATAGATTTAAGAGTCCGAGAGTGATGTTTGATTTTTAAGTCATACCGCTCAAAGTAGCCAGAAACGTCATCATGGTGCGAAATCGTCGTCGCTCCTGATGCGCGGCGCTAAAATTTCATAGAGATTATCACGTTGCAGACCCGTTGGGGTCAGAAACGCAAAAAGCCCGGCAGGGCCGGGCTTTTTTTGCTGCGTTCGGTTCGCTTATTCCAGGGGGCGAATATTCGTCGCCTGTTTACCTTTGGGACCGGTGGTCACGTCGAAGGAAACTTTTTGGTTTTCCTTGAGTGTCTTGA
>DAIRDI010000089.1:0-10424 GCA_036796235.1 Candidatus Competibacteraceae bacterium
GGCTGATGGAGCGGCGCCAGCGGCGTCAACTGCTCCAGATCGGCGATAACGCGCTCGTCGATCCGCGCCGCCCGGTCATAAACCAGCCCGCCATGCACGACGCGATGACCCGCCGCCTCGATTTTGATGTCGCTGGCGCATTCCTCCAGCCAGCCCAGAATGTAGCGCAGCGCGCCGGCATGGTTCAGCGGCGAACCGCGCGGCCACTCATCCCGTTCGTCGAATTTTTGTCCGATCGCATCCTTGACCTGAAAGCTTGGATCGCTGCCCAGACCTTCCATCTGGCCCTTGAACAGCAATTTCGGCTCCGGCAGTCCACCGTCGGTGAAGACGGCGAACTTGATGCTCGACGAACCGGCATTGATCACTAAAATCCCTTGATCCATGATTTAACCTCCGGCCTTCTTGAGCACCGCGCCCCGACGTTGGGCTTCTGCGAATAGCACCGCTACCGCGCAGGACGCCAACCGGGTCTGCGTGCTGTCGGCGCGACTGGTCAGCACGATGGGCACGCGAGCGCCCAGCAGGATGCCAGCCGCCTCGGCGCCGGCCATGAAGGTCAGTTGCTTGGCCAGCATGTTGCCGGCTTCCAGATCGGGCACCACCAGGATGTCAGCCTTCCCCGCCACCGGGGACTTGATCCCCTTGGTCTGCGCCGCCTGCTCGTCGATGGCGTTGTCGAAGGCCAGCGGACCGTCCAGGATGCCGCCGGTAATCTGGCCACGATCCGCCATCTTGCACAGCGCGCCCGCTTCCAGGGTGGAGGGAATCTTGTTTGTGACCGTCTCCACCGCCGACAGAATGGCCACCTTGGGTTCCGCAATACCGATGGCGTGGGCCAGGTCAATCGCGTTCTGGATGATATCGTGCTTATCCTCAAGGGTCGGCGCGATGTTGATCGCGGCGTCGGTGATGATGATCGGGCGCGGATAGGTGGGTACCGACAGCAGAAAGCAATGGCTGATCCGCCGCTCGGTGCGCAGGCCCCCCACTTTCTTCACCACCTCACCCAGCATTTCGTCGGTGTGCAAGCTACCCTTCATCAGCGTCTGCGCCTCGCCGGAAAGCACCATGGCGACCGCGAGTTCGGCGGAGTGGTGACTGTGTTCGGCAGGGGCCAACCGGTAGGGCCGAATGTCCAGCCCTGCCTGATCGGCCACAGCCCGGATCTTGTCCTCCGGCCCAATCAGGATTGGGTCGATCAGCCCTTGTTCGGCTGCCTCGACCGCGCCGCGCAGCGAATCGGCGCTACACGGATGGACGACCGCGCAAGACAGGGCGGGGAGGTCTTCACAGGCTTTCAGCAGCTCCAAGTAGCGGTTGTTACGATGTAGTTGCACCTTGGGCAATTCCAACAGTTCATGCCGCATTTTCTCCTTGGGCGCCCTTACTTCGACGAAACCACTCGCAACTTTTTCACCCGTCGGATCGACCGCTTGGCACTCGAGCAGGACGACGCCGGTTTCCGCTCGTTTTTCCTGGACCGTTGCGGTTGCAGTCACCGGCACGCTGATAGCCACCGGCCGATGCAGGCGGACATCTATATGTTGGGCAATGGAACCGAGTCCTGGCAGCCGGGTGCCGGCCAGCGTCGCGAAGAGCACAGCGAACCAACCGGCCTGCCCGCCGCCCTGTCCATACATCGAGGTGTCTGCCGGCCCCGGGTCCAGGTCGATCAAATTGAAGTTGCCGGTGATGATCGCCAGTGCTTCGACACCATCCTGATCCAGCGCCCGGGTCAGGCTGGCTTGATCGCCCACCTGAATTTCATCGAACATCTTGTTTTCAATGGTATCGTTCATATCAGGCAGCCTTCAGTTCCAGCGCCTGGGACAGCCGGTCAAGCACCTCCTTCTGTTTCACATCAATGACGCCATCGCCAATGGCGATCTCCTTGGCCATATTCCAGGCTTCGCGACGTTCTTCCAGGCTGGGCAACAGGCTGGCGAGCGAGCTGATCGCTCGATCAGGGTCCAGTTGCACCATGTAGGATTGCTCTTTTAACAGGCGTTTGCGCTCATTGATGGACAGACGAGCGAGTTTGGGATGTTGTTCGCGCGCTTTCCGGCCGGCTTCGAGTTCGAGTTCGTTGATGCCGCCCGAACCCAGCATCAGGGTCGCCACGATGCGCGCCCATCCCTCGGCGAAGCCGCCTTCTTCCATGCGCCCCTTGACCTTTTCGATAGCAGCATCGAGTTCGGCCTGTTCGCGTTTGGAGCGGATGATCGGCGCGAACTTGGCAATCTCCAGATCTTCCTGGGTATACATGAAAGCGCCCAGCGCTTTGGGTCCATAGATGGCCTTGAACAGCATTTCCTGCATTCGGTCGCGGAGGTCGCGATGATGATCGAGCAGGGTCACGACGCCATCCGAAAAGCGTTTTTCGGCGATTCGGAACGGGTTATCGTCCGCCGCCGGCCGTCGTTGTCCGGCCACCAGCGGCGCCAGCAGCCGTAAAGGCCACAGGAACGGGTTCTCGTCTGACAGCAGCCGGTACTGCAACCGCAGCGGTTGCAACTCGCGCAGCATTTTGGCCAGCGGTTCGGTGACCATCATCCGCACCTGCGGGCCGACAAAAGCTTCATAAAACCGGGTATTGAGTTCGGAGATCAGTTTGGACGATGCAAAGAATTCGACATCCTTTTGCCCGTCGTCAAGCTGGCGGATATCGGCGATGGTTCGCGGTTCGAACCGGGAGAGATAGCGATCCTCGGGGCGGTCGCCGGCGCCCTCCGGCATTTTCTCGATCACCATCTCGTACAGTCCCGGGGGCAGGACATCGATGAAGTCGATGGCCTCGTTGATCTCGTAATGCTCCTTTTGGGCAACCTTGCCGGACACGAAGATCCCCAGATGGCCGATGTCCTGGTGCAGGATGTAGACGATGGTCTGGCCGTGAATCTTGATTTCCTCTTCGCTGCCGTAGACATCGACGATCCAGTTCAGCGCCTGCTGGGGTGGGGTGATGTTGTCCCCGCCCGAAGCGAACACCACCACCGGCGCGGTGATGTCCTTGAGATCGAGCTTGGCGCCCCCGGAGAGGCGGATGCCGCCGCGTTGCAGCTTGTTGCCGACGAACAGATCGTTGACGATCTGGGTCATCTCCTCCTTGGTCAGCAGGAAGAACCCCGTCCACCAGCGCTCGAATTCTAGAAAGCGTTCGACCTCGGTATCGATGTGGGAATAGAGGTTATATGGCTTGGTCCAAAGCGTGTTGGCCGGGTTGAGCCGCTCGAAATTGGCGACCAGGTTGGCGCCGTCGAATTTACCCCCCCCGAGATCGCACAGCAGGGAGGTGATCCAGGCCCCACCCAACAACCCGCCCATGTAACGCATCGGATTCTTGCCGTCGACTCCGGCCCAGTAGGACATCGGCGAGCCGCAGATCACCACCGGACCCATCAACCCCGGTTCCACCGCCGACAGCGCCATCACCGCCCAGCCGGCCTGACAGTTGCCGATCAAGCAGGGTTTGCCATCGGATTCCGGGTGCAGCTTGGTGACTTCCTCGACGAAGCGGGCTTCCGCCGCCGCAACATCGCCGAGGGTTTGGTTCGACATCGGCTCGGGATGGAACATGACGAAATAGGTGGGATGGCCAGCGCGCAACGAAACCCCGACCTGGCTGTCCTCCTTCATTCCGCCGACGCCGGGACCGTGGCCGGCGCGGGGATCGATGATGATGAACGGCCGCTTCTTCGGATCGACGGTCATGCCCGGCTTGGGGCGAATCTGGAGCAAGGCGTAGTTCGCTGGCCGTTTGAAGGTGCGCGCGTCGAGCACGACGTCGTAATCGAAATCGAGAATCGGCGGTGCGCCCTGGGCGTGATGTTCGAGGAAGATGTTGCCACGCTTGCGCATTGCGTCCCAGAACAGGATCGAACGCTGCGCCGTGTCGACCGCATAGTCGAACCAGGGGTTCGCGATGTTGCCGATGGGAAGGGATAAGTCGAACGGATTCGCGTCACCCGTTCCCGCATCGGCGGAACCCGACGCTCCCAACAACCTGCTGGTGATGTTTTCAACCGTCATTTTGCTCTCCTCAATTGTGCGCCCGGCGACCAGCCAAGGCCGGTTCATGATAAGAGGGAGATGGCAATAGATAGATGAAGGTTTGATGGCAATTTGAAAAACTCCGCCATGCTCCCAAGCCCGCAAATCAAGCGGATCAAGGCTGAAGTGACTGTGAGTGAGACCGGGCTTCCTCGGCGCTTTCATAGACGCGAGCGGCCAGACCGCGCCGGACCAGGGCATCGCTCAACTTGACGCGCTGGAAAGCGCTGGTGGTGTAACGGGTAACGCCCGTGTAAAAACGATCCGCCACATCCTGGACCATCGCCGTGTAATCGTCCGTCAGCTCTGGATCGAGATCGAAATCGTCGTAATTGACGATGGCGAATACCTTGCGCTCCAGCGGGCTCAGCCGTTCCGTCACCAGGGCTCGGATTTGTTCGATGATCTCGCGGGTCCTGATGCGCAGGTTTTCGAAATTGACGAAGAACAGATTTTGCTCCGGGTCGTAAACCAGGCGCTCTTCCAAGGGCACGTTGAGCAGATCCGCTCGCAGTTCCATCGGTTCAGGGCGAAAAATGCGAGCGTCCATCAGACTCGGCGGCTGTTGGATGATCGGTCGGAAATCCATTTGCGCCAGAATGTCACGCTCCAGATCCATGCCAGGCGCGACCTCGATCAGCTCCAATCCTTCCGGGCCCAGCCGAAACACGCAGCGCTCGGTGACGTAGAGCACCACTTGGCTCCGCCGAGCGGCGTATTCGCCGCCGAAGGTGCGATGCTCCACTTCTAGCACAAACTTGCGGACCTCGCCTTCCTGGTGGATTCGCAACTGCCCGTCGGCCACCGTCAGTTTCAGATGGCCGGCGGTGAAAGTACCGACGAACACCACTATCCGGGTGTTCTGGCTGATATTGATGAATCCGCCAGCTCCGGCCAACTTGGGGCCAAATTTGCTGACATTGACGTTGCCCCGCTGGTCGACTTGGGCCATGCCGAGAACGGCGATGTCCAAACCGCCGCCATCGTAGAAATCGAACTGATAGGGTTGATCGAGAATCGCCTGGGTATTGACCGCCGCCCCGAAATCCAGCCCCCCCGCCGGCACGCCGCCAATCACCCCCGGCTCGGCGGTCAGGGTCAACTGGTCGATGACCCGCTCCTCGTTGGCGACGTTGGCGACGCCCTCGGGCATGCCGATCCCGAGATTCACCGTGCTGTTGGGCCGCAATTCCAGGGCCGCGCGCCGGGCAATGATCTTGCGCTCGTTCAACTCCAGGGGCTCGATCGACGTCACCGGCACCCGAAACTCGCCGCTGTAGGCGGGATTGTAGGCGGTGCCAAAGGTTTGCAGGTGAAATTCCGGTTTTTCGGCGATCACCACGCAGTCCACCAGCACGCCCGGCACCTTGACCTGGCGGGCATTCAACGCTCCCCGGTCGGCGATCCGTTCCACTTGGGCGATCACCACCCCTCCAGAGTTGTGGGTCGCCAGGGCGATGGCCAGCACCTCCAGGGTGAGCGCCTCTTTTTCCATGGTCAGGTTGCCATCGGGATCGGCGGTGGTGCCGCGGATGAGCGCGACCTGAACCGGCATCGTCGGATAGAACAGGTATTCCCGACCATCGAGATCGAGCAACCTCACGATGTCCTCGGTCGTGCGCGAATTGAGCTTGCCGCCGCCGTGGCGCGGATCCACGAACGTGCCCAGCCCGACCGTGGACAAATGGCCGGGTTTGCGCGCCGCGATGTCGCGGAACAGGTGCGCGATTACTCCCTGAGGGAGATTGTAAGCTTCAATCTGGTTGGCGATGGCCAACTGGCCCAGCTTGGGGGCCAAACCCCAATGCCCGCCGATCACCCGGCGCAACAACCCCGCGTGACCGAGGTGATTCAGGCCACGATCCCGGCCATCGCCTTGGCCAGCGGCGTAAATCAGCGTCAGATCGCGGGGCTGGCCCGGCGGTTCGCCAATTTGGGAATCTCCCCTGAGAAACCGCCCCTCAAGAGCGGCCAGCAATCCCTCTGGAACCCCGATCCCGGCGAAGCCGTCGATGGCGACGGTATCGCCATCGTGGACCAACCGCACCGCTTCCGCCGCACTCACTATTTTGCCTTTTGCCGCTAGCGACGCCGGCCTCAGCAAAGGATGTCGCGCGAAATAGGTCTCCATCGACGTATTTCCCCAAAGTGGTTTTGATCGAAATTCACGGGGATCCCTTGGGCCGGCCCAACGGTTCGCCGCCGGGGCTGATCGACTGGAGCCAGGCTCAGTCTTCCATCATTTCTTCTGAGCCTCGCAACTCTTCCGGGGAAATCTCCCAACGGTTAAAAATATGACCTAAAAGCGCTTTTTCATTGTCGTGCAGTTCGCCATCGGCATGAACCAGCCTCAGCAACATGGAGCAAGTCCACAACCGCAATTGAGGGTCATCGACGCGGTCGATGGCGTTGTTGATCCGCTCCTCGTCGAGCAATTTCTCGCCGAGCACGGCCGGATCCGCTTCGTAAACCAGATCAACCAAATGGGAGACCGCATCAAAAGACATGGGAGCATCCCGATTGATCAAGCTCATCATCTCGACAGCTTGACTCGGATCCATCACCGAGATCCCCGCGCGGCGGTCATCGTCCCGGAGTATTTCGTCGCAAAGGTCATGCAGGGTAGATCGAAATTGCTCCGGGGAAATGCCAAGCTTTTCGTGAACCCGCATCTCGATGAGCTCGGCAATCTCGGGCTCATCGAGATCGTTGTCCGACAACAAGGCCATGGACAGGATGCGACATACGTCTTGCTGAGAATTGCGAATTGCTGCGTTCATCTCTGAGGACTCCTTTTATAACGAACTGAAGTGGTGAAAAAGGCCGTGGGAACGGCATTGGCCTGGAGCAAGAAACACCAGGAGGGTTCCGGAGATCGCGATGCGATGACCGACCCCTTTCCGATCAATCTCTCGTGAAACCGCGCGGCCGCCCGTCCTGGGAAGTTCGATTTCAAGATCATGATACGAAGTGATGACAATGAAATGATGGAGGTTTTGTTGCAACTTGAAGAATCCCTCTAACGCTGAGGCGGCGAGACCATCCGCTAAAGCAACGGGAGGGTGCGGGTCCATCTCGGCCACCGATTCAATTTGCAACAGACCCGGAGTAGGGTCGTGCGCGAACCACCGTTCGGGCATCGAAGAAGGGGAATATCCATGGAATCATCCGACCATCCACCGAAAATCGAGGCAAACGATTTCAATCGGGTGCTGGTGTGCGGCCTGGGCAGTCTCGGGCAGCACTGCGTGGCCACCCTGAAAGCGTTCGGGGTCGCGGTGAGCGCCATCGACCTGGCCGAGCCGTCGCTGTGGGAGCTCCCTGAATTGCCCGGTGTTCTGGAGCAACTCATCATCGCCGATTGCCGGCAAGCCCGTGCCCTCGAGCAGGCCGGCGTTCACCGTTGTCGAGCGGTATTGCTGGTGACCGGCAACGAGCGAATGAACCTCGAAAGCGCCTTCGCGGTGCGTTCGCTGAATCCGCGAGCGCGGTTGGTGGTCCGCTCGTCCAAACAAAATCTCAATTCGCTGTTAACCCAGCAACTTGGCAATTTCGCCGCCTATGAAGCCACCGAGGTGACTGCGCCCGCGTTCGCCATCGCCGCGCTGGGAGGCGAAGAGATCGGATGGTTCAAAGTCGATGACCAGCCCTTTCGCGCTCTCAAACACACCGTCGTTGATGGCGATGTCTGGTGCAACTGCAAAGCGGTCGAGGAGTTGAACACCAGTTTCCGGCGAGTCCTGGCGCACCTGACGCCCGAAAACGCGACGCTCGCGCCAGATTTGGCGGCCTGGGACCCGGATCGGCCCATTCGGCCTGGCGATTGCCTGTTCGTGCTGGAAGCCTCGGAATGGCGGGCGCTTTCGCCGGGGCAGGCGCTTTCCCCGAGCCAGCGGGCATCGAAGCCGGGCGGGTCGCCGCGTCTGCTTTGGCAGCGGATTCGAGACCGGGTCAGCCAGTTTTGGAAAAGTGGCGGGCGGCGCCGGGTGGTGGTGATCGCGGTAATCTTCGTCGCGGCGCTGCAGTCGGCCGGCACCGCGATGTTCTGGTTCGCGCTACCCGACCACGAACCCTGGGATGGTTTCTACAACACCGCCATTCTCTTGCTAGGCGCTTACGGCGACGTGTTCGACGGCCTGGAGCCGGAATCGCCGTTTCCCTGGTGGCTGCGGCTGTTCAGCCTGCTGCTCACCCTCGCCGGCATCGCCTTGGTCGGACTTTTGTACGGTTTGATCACCGAAAATCTGCTCTCGATGCAGTTTCAGTTCCTGAAACGGCGCCCGCCCGTACCTAGACAAAACCACATCGTGATCGTGGGACTGGGAGGAATAGGCCGGCGGGTCGCGAGCATCCTGCATGAGTTGCACTGGCCGCTCGTCGCCATCACCAACCAGGGACCGGACCCCAACATTCCACCACAAATACCCGTCGTTCAGGGAAAAATCGCCGACGCCCTAACCAAAGTCAATCTGGCTGCCGCCAAGAGCGTCGTCAATGTAACCCGCGACGATCTGGACAATCTGGAAGTGGCGCTGATGGCCAGGCAAGTCAATCCCCACGCCAACCTGGTCATTCGGACTTTCGATCCGGGCATGGACGCACACATCGCCAAATTGTTTCCCGCAACGCAGGTCTTGTGCACCAATGCCCTGGCGGCGCAAGTGTTCGCCGGAGCCACTTTCGGCGAACACATACTCGGCCTGTTTCGGATGGGCGATCAAACCGTTCTGGTTACGGAATTTTTCATCGAGATCGGCGACACCCTATGCGGGCGACTGATCGCCCAGGTGGCCTACGGCTACGGCGTCACTCCCCTCGTCCACCGTCCGTGCGACAATAGCCCGCCAGCGCTATTTCCGGGCAACGAATCGCGTCTCGAAGCCGGTGATCGTCTGGTGGTGCTGGCCATGATCGATGGCCTGCAACGGATCGAACGGGGTGAGATTCGTGCCCCCGACTGTCAGGTTTTGGTGGAAAAAGCGTTGAACGCCGACGCGGCGTTCGTCGGCGGCAACCTGATCGCGCAGATTGCCGGCTGCGAATTGAGCGTGGCGCGGCAGGTGATGGAACGATTACCGACTATCATTCCTTGCTCGCTATACCGTCATCAGGCCCGGCATCTGATCCGGAAACTCGGCGGGGTGCGAGTTCATAGTCGCCTGGCTGGACCCGCGTCACCTGATTGATGAGGAGAACCATAAACCGCCATGACGCGCAATGCCGAGCCCCTTCTCGAAACCCAGTTCCATCCCGCCTTCCATGGCTTGATCTGTGGTTTCGCGATGCTGCCCGACCAGCAGATTCAGCATCTTACCGCGCTCGACCTGGATGCGGTCCTCTCCCGACCGGACACGGTGATCTGGCTGCATTTCAATGTCCGCGTCAGTCAAGCCCGCGATTGGATCGCGCGTTGCCAACACCTCCCGGAGGCGTCGCGCCGGTTCCTGCTTGACACCGACGACCGCAGACGGCTCGAACCTAGGGGCGAGAACCTGATGGGGGTCATCAGCGATATCCGTTACGACTTCGGTCTCGATTTCGATCCCGAACAGATCGCCGCCTTGCGGTTCCATCTGGATCGGAGCTGTCTGATCAGCACCCGTCGACAGCCTTGCAGCGCCCCCGACCAGTTGCGCACGGAGATCAACAACGGCCGCCACTTTGATAGTCCCGCCAAGCTCCTGATCCATCTGCTGGAGTCACAGGTGGCCAAGCTTAATGAAACCACCGCGCAGGTCCCGGCCTGCTCGATGCCATCGAAAATCAGGTACTCGCTGGACGAACCCGTGGCCAACAGGCCCAATTGGGCGGCATCCGTCGACTGACGGTCCGCCTGCGCCATCATTTCGCACCCGAATACCGGCTATTACAGCAGTTGTGCCGGCGGCCACTGGGCTGGCTCAGCGACATCGATCACATCGCCTTGCAGGAAGCAGCGGAAGAATTTCGCGAACTGGTCGAGGACGTGATCGAAACGCAAGAGCGCGCCAGGCTGTTGCAGGATGAACTGGCTGCCCGGACGGCGGAGCAAACCAGTAACAATCTCTACATCCTGTCCCTCTTCACCGCCCTGTTGCTGCCGCCCAGCCTGATCGCCGGCATTTTCGGCATGAATGTCTTTGGCGTACCTGGCGTACAGGGCGGAAGCCCAATGGCCTTCTGGTGGGTCATGCTGGGTATGGCGGCGGTTTCACTGCTCGTGCTGCTGATTCTCTATCTAAGGCGATTCTAGGAGTGTGTCGGACTAATGAAGTAAAATTATACGTATGATGAGAAAAAGGGACCATCTTAAGGGTGGGGTGGGGCTTATTGCTGCCCAAATTCGCAGGATTTAATAGATTTCCCGACCATTTCAGGCCATCAGGACCCAA
>DAIRDI010000090.1:0-10370 GCA_036796235.1 Candidatus Competibacteraceae bacterium
AAATTCGTTTGTTGTTCAATAAATTACTGGGCTTTATTAATGGACAACTTTATTTCCTGGCATTCGGGATTGGTTTCTGCAAACTTGGGCGGAATAACCACGCCGTGCAATTGAGCTCGCAAATCATCCCAGCGCTCGCGTAAGACTTGCCAATTATATTCGTCGTAGGTGCCACGGAAGATCACAGGTCGCACCTCTATTCTGGGTAGTTCATCACCTCTTGTCCCTTCCTCAATCGCTTTTTCCAATTCCGAAGCCCAGTGACTCCCCACGCGATCCACGCGGCCGATCTGTTGCTCGACCACGCCAGGGTTCCACTCTGGATGTAGCAACACCACGATACGGCAAGCTTTGTGCAAGTTGAGCCCCTCGCGGCCGACCATGGATTGAGCGACCAACACTTTCGGAAAACTGTTGGGACGATTGAACGCGAGCTGAATCATGCGGCGTGATTCTGGCTTGGTTCCGCCAAACATCAGTCGAGCGAACCCCCCTTGTGGCCGATTGTATTCTTCATTTAAACGCTCTTCGAACACGCCCCACAGTTTGCTGGCCTCTATCTCGTCAAGCTGACCATCATGGTTTGTATCGCCATCATCCCGGTCGCTGACTGCCTGGATCAGTTCGCTGAATGCGCGTGCGTAGTCAGGCGGCTTGAAATCGGCTGCAGAATCCCCTAGTAGTTCTTCTATTGCCCTACCAACCAGGGCGAGCGGATGGCGCTCATCTGATTCGCCGGAAGTGCGGACTCGTGCGGAATTCTTGAACGAAGCCAGGATAGCGTGAATTCGTTGACCGGAATCCATAGCTTCGAGACCCTTCTCGATATTCTCAATCAAATGCTCTCGCAGCTTTTCCCGTTTCCGCCGCAAGAGGTTGTAGCCGGTATGCAAGCGACCATCAATTTCATCCAACGAGAACGAACATTTCAACTGGCGATGGGCGGCACATACGGCGGGCCACTCACTGTTGTCAAGGTTGCCGTCCCTCTCTCGATGCACTTTTGCCTGGGACCAGGGGCTATCATTCTGCAGGCGACGCAACATCTCGCGCGCATTGAGTAGATCGACCAATGCACGCAATGGGCGAGTGAAACGACCAAAAACCAGCACTTTTTCATTTTGCTGCGTCGCCTTCTCAATAGCCTCTACCGCTGCCCCTAGCGCGGGATGATCGAACAGGGAATAGTCACGATTGGAAAAAGCGTGTTTGATGACATCCAGCCACCATTGGGCGCGCGCTTGGCGTTTGTTATCCAATTCATGGTCGAAAGTTCCAAGCGATTTTTTATCCTGTCTTTCCAAGTCAAATTCTTCTTGCTGCCGGTCCAGTTCTTTGTCGCGCTTTATTTGATCAAGTAAAGCGGAAACTCCGTGGCCATTACCCAGGGTCAGACGCAATCGTTTGGCAATAGGATCATCCGCCTGATGGGTCACAATGGAGAGAGCCTCCGCCGCACAGACCGCTTGTCGCCATTCCGGCGTCAGAGTGTTGGTTTCAACCGTGATCTCCGTTTCCTTGCGATAGGCGTTGATGGGGAGGCTGGAGTGCTTTTCAAATTGCTTGACCGTTTCGTCTTCCCGCTTGTCACGGCGCAGCATATACGGCGATAACGCCTCTTTGAATTTAATGGCGGCATTCTTGAAATCGCGGCGTGCCTCCGAACTGCTGCGCCAACTCTGGCGAACTCGTTCAACCGCAGCGGCATACTGTGCAATAGCTTGCTCGACGGGAACCAGGGATTTCTTGTCAAGGCCGATACGGCTTAAGATTAGCTGCCATTGACTGACATCCAGTTCGACCGGCGTCGCGGTCATGGCCAGCCTGCGTGCTTCCTCGGATTGCAGCACGACATGTTCGAGCAGGCGCGACAAGCCACTCTCGTACCCACGGCTCTTGTGCGCCTCGTCAATGATGATCAGATCAAAAATACCCAACCCCAAGCCAACCGCCTGTTCCAGCCACGGTCGCAAATCCTGATTTCGACCATATTCGCTACCGTCGAGCGCACCGGGCCAGGGTGTACGCCGACTAAGCACGCCAATGAGTTGCCATGCCTTATGTCGTTCATCGTTTGGGATGTTTGCGCAAATACTTGCGGCGGCCCTGGCAACCCGTTCATCGGCAAGCTTTTCATTACCGTGATACCCACGCGGGAGGCGGCCTTCGACCTGCTTCCGCCAACGGGCATAGAGTTCTGGCAACAATGCCCAACGCCAAGGAGAGGCATCTTCACCCAACCGCCAGTTGGTAAAAGCGTGGGAGATCACGACCACCGGCCTATCGAACCAAGGCTCTTCTGATGGGTCGGGTTTCCAAGCATCCAAATAAGCCGATAAGCTGCGCAGAATAGGCGGTGCATCGACCTTGCCATCGCGCAACTCCGCTTGCCATTGATAACCGAGGCCTGGTGGCACGAGGATCGCCACCCGACCGCCTGATTTGGTCACGGCGCGAGCAAGTTCGACGGCGATGCGCGTTTTGCCCATGCCGACTTCGTCGGCAATGACGATTCCATTTTTTGGAATGCGTTCGGAGATCGCATGCAAACTGGCGCGTTGGCCCGCATTGAGCCTGGTGGCGCTTTCGCCTTTGGCGAGGGCCAATTTCTGTTGGCTGTCGGCATACTCATTCAAACGAGTTGCAACCGAAGCCCACCCTTGAAAATTTTGCTTCATTGCCGTGCTCCGATGTTGTGAAGCCCCGCCACCTTCCAATTCGCTTCCACCCGTCGGAGCACATCCTCATAACGCTGGCCATCGGGGGTATCCGCCGTTTCAGCGAAATGTGGCCGGAACGGCGGTTGCCATAAGGGACTCAATGGATTGATCGCAAGATCCGAGAATGCCTTGATTACTGTGTTGCCGGCAGCCTGAATCAGGGATTGATCGAGTCGCGCGCACCATGTGGACCAGTCAGCCTGAGACACCGCCGTTTGTTTGGCGGCGATATTTTCGATCAACTGCATCATCTGGCGTACCGGATACTGAGCGGAAGCCGTGGCTGCGCCAGGCGGCTGGTCGAGATGGGTTGGGTGCTCGAAGTCGCTGGCCGGAAGTAAATCTTCATCGTCCGGCGGCATTGGAAAGTTGGCTAGTTGCCCCCACGCCTCCTCAAGATCGATTGCTAGTAGCGCCGTGGCGGCAAAGCGTCCAAAGTGATCGAGTATCGGCACTGATGAATGCCGTGTCTGCCTGCCCGCAGTCCAGCGGATTATTACCTGCCGGGGTTGCCGCCCCGACCAAATGACTCCACCGGTTGCGTCTCGCGGGCAGGCGTTGCCTGCTTCATCAAGCACATCAAAGGGTTCGAGGATGTCATCCGGCACCTGTAACCAGCCGGCATGGTCCTCTTCATGCCAGAAAAGCCAGGCGACCGGGGCGGCGATGAAGTCGGGCTCGCGCTCTGGCATATCACCACCCGGCACGAGCCCGTTCGGCTTGTGGTTGAAATCGTCCTCTCTTTGAACGGGCAGAACATGAGTCAAAACCTGCTCTGGAGGTATGTCCTCCCCAGACCTCCAATACAACGGGTCTGGCGCAAACACCACTCCCGCTTCAAGATTGCCGCCACTCCGGGCCATTTTGTGGGCGAAGCCCGGTCCGGTAAGGTTGCCCGAGCCGAGATAAACCCACGCGCTGTTGCAGGTATTGGAGTTTTGGCGCTCGTTTGCGCTGAAAATGAACTTGGCGTGCAGCGCCCGTCGAGCGTTCTGGCCAAAATACCCGGGTTGTCCCGCCTTGCGCACGGTCCAGCCTGCGGCGTTCAACGCTTGCACGGAATCCGCCACGGCTTGGCAACCCTCGGGATTAACGAACACATCAATGGTTGGCGATCCCGTCAACAGCCGCTTGCCGCCGCTCTCCCGCAGGGTATTGACGATGCGATTCAGCACGGACGGGATGGCGTTTGGGGTCGCCGACGACTCGTAGAATCCGGAACCCATGGCCAGGTAGTTGCGTGCGACGGTGGTGCCCGTCGCTTCGATCATCGCCGGTAATTGTTCCAGTAATGACCGCTCGCGATTGTCGAAGTAGCGGGGTGGAGTTCCCGCTGCCTCTCTCGATGCTTGGGTAACCCAATTTTCGAACAAACGGCTGGCACTGCCGGACTCGGTATCATTTCGTTCCCGAGGCACGGCGGCTAGAACGCGAGTGTCAAGGTATCCCCTCAGCCAGTCGAGCATTCCCCAAGCGGCTTTGATGTCGGAACAGCTTTGACGAATGGTGTCGTCTGGCACTTTCAAATCTTCGCTGGAGAGATCGCTGCACCATACGAGATCCAAGCTGTCTTCCAGCGTTGCGCGGGTCCAGTTTCCGGTTGAAACCAGCAACCGCAACTGCCAGTCCTGCGCATCCTTAATATGACGGAAACCCAATAGCGCAACCTTGGCGTGCAGGAGCGCGAACGGCTTATTGACTGGGTCCTTGATCGGTAAGTGCAGAACCCCTGGTGCATCCATGAGAGATACGTTGGGGTTGCCAGGGTCGAGCATCAGCGCCAGCGCGATGCGACCACCATAAGCGCGCTGATTGCGGGTTTGGCGCGTGAAGCGTTCCACCGCATCGTCGAGAAATTCGGCATCCGCCGAATAGCCGCACAACCAGCCGAAACAACCGACGAAGTCGTCCGGAGTTTCAAAATGCTGGGCCAGAGAGAGTGGTTTCCACGCGCTCATTGCGAGTCTCCGGTGTTGGCTGCCGAACGACGAAACCACTCATCGAGTTTCCCGTGCAGATCGAGATTCAGTAGAAACAGGTTGTGGAGGCGGTACGAGATGCCGGCAGGCCACGCTATCGTATTTGGGTCATCGGCCTCGGCGCCATCTTCGTCCGGAGCGCGTGCGGCATCAGGGCGTTGTGCCTGATCCCAGCGAAAGGCCGCGCCGGGCAATACCGCGCGCTCTCGCAAGCGCAGCACCCGCCCGTCACGCTTGACCAGATTTTCGAGCAGATTGGCGTCGCTGCTATCGACACATTCACGACAAAAGGTCCGAGCCAGCTCACCGGGCGAGGGGTCGTGACGCTTGTCGAGAAACGCTTGGGCCTGCCTTCGTAGAGATTCCATCTCGTCCGCGATAGGTCCCGGTACTAGATCGTCCAGGGAAAACCGCTGCTCGCTTTGGTTAGCGATGTGGGCTTCAAGCCGATCCAGCACACCGATCACCGCATCGCGCGCCGTGAAAAATAGCGCGCCCGCGTGCAGGTCGCACCAATGAGCATCCTCCAAGTTCGCGGGTTTGTCCTCCCAAGTGAGGGTTGGCTGCGAAGTACGGCGAAGATCGTCAACCCAGGCGAGCGCCGCTCGCCGGCGTTGCCCATCATCTCCAACGCCTTGCACCAGTCGCTCCCTTAGAAATTCACCAGCATTTTGAGAGAGAGGAACAAGAGGCGATAGCGCTTTCTGCAAGTTATTGGAGGATTTAATGTTGTTATGCTCGCCCTTGGCCCATCCAGCCAGATGCTCCAGTATGCTCTTGCTGTAGTAGCAGGGGTTAAAGTTGGAACAGGCTGTATCAACAAACTCCAGGCCGTGCGATGCACAACGGAAGGCGTTAAAGCGCTCGCTGCTGGCCTCGACGAGGCCCAGCGCCAGCAGAGACTGTACCGTCGCCATGCGCATGGGCTGGGTGACATAAAAACTGGATTTGCGCACGGCCGCAAAGGAAAGGTCGGTTTTTCCCTGCATCTTCGTTCGGCCGTGCAAGCGGGAATCGGGTTCCCAGCCGTTGCTGTTGAGCGCCAGCCAACAGGCGAGCGCTTCGATGGCATTGGCCGTCTCAATGTTCTGGATGTGCCTGCCCTCGTTGCGGGCCTGTTCCGCTACTGCCACACCCAAGATGGCTAAAAGTAGCTGTTTGCCGAACCAGACGCCCCCCAGACCGGGCACGGCGAGGTCGTTGAATGTCCGCACGGCAGCGCCCAAGCCGAGCGTGCGCGTCCGCCGCTCGCTAGATAATGTTGCCGGCCCAAGCAGGCCCCATATAGGTCCAGTCATCGTTTCCTCCTCACTTCCCATACATATTCTTCTACTGATTGCATAGTCAATCGGCTTGCTGGCAAGAGAACCAGTTAAAATATCTAATAAAATCAAAATTATAATAAGAAAAAATTTGAAATAACATACAGATTTATCTTTTATTATACATTATATCAATAATAATGCAAAATTTGTGGCGCTTTATAACGAGATGATAGGCGTTATGGCCCTCTTTGCTCCAGCGCGCCATTTGTCTTGTCATACATCCGATTCATCCAATACGCCTGATTCGCCATCTCTTCCCGCAGCCTCGCCGGCTCCAACACCTCCACCTTCGAGCCGAACGACAGCAGCCACCAGCGCAGTTGCGCGGTGTCGTTGACGGTGGCGGTCAGGCGGAAATGCTCGTCGTCCTCGTCGCCCACCCACTGATCGGCGGCCAGGGGCGTTTCCAGCAGATGCAGGCCCGCCCGTTTCCAGAATCGGGCGACCAGCCGCAGCGGTTCGCCGCCGCCCCCCATCCCTTGACTGCGCTCGACTTCCTGATCCGCGTCGAAGCCCGTCGGCTGGCGGGCTTTCGCGTCCAGCAGCGCGGCGGACAACATCCGATGCACGGCCAACTGCCGGACGTCGGTGTAGTCGTCGATGGTGCAGAGCAGATAAAAGGCCGGTCCGCGTTGCAGGTAGACCAGGGGATGCACGGTCCAGCGGGCCGGCTCGTCGCGCCAGACCTGCTGGTACTCGATGGCGCATTGCCGGTTTTCGACCAGCGCTTCCAGGAGGGTCTCGCGCACCTGCTGCTGGTTGCGCCGCCAGGCGGCGCGCGCCGCCGGCGTCACCAGGGCCAGCGGCGGCTCCGGCGGCAGGAGCTGCTGGGCCGGCGGGAGGACCCGCACCTTCTTTTCCCAGGCGAAGGTCGGATTCCAGCGCGGCAGGATTTCGCATTGCCGGCGGGCGGCCTGCAAATACGGCTGGAGCGCCTCGTAAGACTCCTTGGGCAGCAGCGGTTTCAGCAGGAATTCCAGCAGCCGGAAGGCGATGATTTCGCCCAACGAAAATTTGGGCAGCAGCCTGAGTCGGGAATCCATGCCCACGGGCCAGCGCCACTTCAGGTTCCTGGCGGGCCTGGACTTGGACGAGATCGGGGGCGCATCCCAATCGTCGTCATCGTCCTCCTCTTCCTCGTCGGCGCGCACCCGTTCCAGCAATCCCGCTTCTTCCAATTGCTTCAAGGTGCGCAAGACCAGACTTTCCGCCATGTGATCGCCTTCCCGGCGCAGGCGCTTCACGATCTCACCCGTGGAAAGCTCCTGATTTTTTCGACCGAACATCATCAGGATGTCCAGGCGGCGGTGGATGGTGAGCAGCGCCTTTTCACCCTTGTCCTCGTTCTTCATGGACCTCTCCAGTGGCTTGGGGTCGTTCCAGCGGACGGCTGGAGCGGCCCCGCTGGCGTGCTAACGGTTTTCGGCGCCGTCGTCCTCGACCGGCTGGAACCGACGGCTATCGAAATGGTAGACGAGAAAATCACCGTCGGGATGGAGGATGCCGAGCAGCAGATCGAGCGGCTCCCGAAAGTACGGGGCGCCGGATTCCATTTCGTGCTCGAGCACCGGGGGATCGAGCATTTCGACCACGATGGCCGGTTGCCCGTAAGCGGGAAACCGGCGGTTTTTCAGGCCCGGCTTCCAGATCGCTAATCGACCGGGCCGCAGGGCGCGTTCCCGACCATCGTGCAAGCGTCGATACAAGGCGCGCAGGCGATGCGCGGCATCTTCGACCGGCTCGGCGAGCAGTTCGTCGCCACCGTCTTCGAGGTGGAGGTTTTCAAGAATTTCCTTGAGCTTCGGATCGAGCGAGGATTTGCGGGACATGCGAGTCTCCTGGGGGGAAAGGATGCGGTTGAGAGCGGAGCCATTCGGTTCTTCGCTATTTTGGGAGAAAGCCGCGACGAATTACGTCATGACGACGCAATGCGTCCGAGGTCGGGCGCATCCTATCGCCCATCGACTTTCACTCCAAGGAGCGCCCGATGACCCTACCCCGTTTCCTGCAAGCCCAACCCGCCACCGCGCAACCGCTGACCGACGACGACACCAACTACCGGCCCCTGTTGGGCCGCTGGTTGATCGACCTGGCCCTGCTGCTGGACTGGACCGGACGCCGCAACCGAGGTTTTCATCACACCCCCTGCTCGGAAAATGAGGAGTTCCTGATCCTCACCGGCCTCTTCGAAGCCGCCGCGGACGACGCGGACGCCGACGACGCGGACGCCGACGACGCGGACGCGGTCCCTCTCCAATTACGGAACCCGAAGCACCTCGCCCAGCGGCTTCGGGAGCGGCGCGCGGAACTGGCGCGGCACGAACTGCATCCGGATCTGCCGCTGGTCCGCAATGTGAGACTGCTTGCCGAACTGCTGGTGCTGAGCGAAGCCGAGCAGGCCGTGCTCTGCTTTGCCGTGTTTCTGGAGAGGGATCGCTTCTTTCGCACGGCCATCGCCAACCAGTCGTGTCGCGTGAGCATCACCTTGCTCCACCAGCTCCTGGCGCGATTGACCGGTTGCCGGCTCGAGGACATCCGCGCGGCCCTGAGTCCCGCCAGCACGCTGCTCGCCACGGGCCTGGTCGAACTGCCGTTGTCCAGGCACGCCGATCTGGAGGATCAATTCGACGTGCGCCAGGATTTGCCGAGCCTGCTGTTCGCGCCCCACGACGACGCCGACGCGCTGATGGCTTGCTTCCTCAAGCGTTCGCCCCGCCGCACCCTGACCCTGGCCAACTTCCCGCATCTCGCCCAAGACACCACGGCGGCCACGGGCCTGCTGCGCGCGGCGCTGGCGAACCAACTCGCCGGCGCCAACCTGCTGCTGTACGGCCCGCCGGGGGTAGGCAAGACCGAATACGCGGCGGTGCTGGCCGAAGCGGTCGACGCCGATCTCTACGAAGTCGATTACGCCGACCAGGACGGCGACCCGATTCGCGGCGAGCGGCGGCTGCACGCCTTCAATCTGGGCCAGCGGTTGCTGGCCCGCCGCGACAGCGCCCTGTTGCTGTTCGACGAAGTGGAGGACGTCTTCGCAAACAACCCGCTGGCCCGGCTGTTTGGCAACACCCCCGCCACCGCCGGCAAGGCCTGGATCAACCGCACCCTGGAAAACAATCCGGTCCCCGCGTTGTGGTTGACCAACGATGCCGAGTCGATGGATGAGGCCTACCTGCGCCGCTTCGATTACGCCATCCGCTTCAGCCCGCCGCCGCCGTCGGTGCGGCTGGAGATCGCCCTTCATCATCTCAACGACTGGGCCGGCGAGGACGACTGGCTGGCCCGGATCGCCGCCCGCGAGCATCTGACCCCGGCGCAACTGGAACGGGCCGCCAAACTGGCCCGCCACGCCGGTTGCGGCGACCGGGAAGCCGACCGGGCGCTGGTGCTGCAAGCGCTCGACCGCTCGGCGGCGCTGCTCGGCCAAAATCGCGCGCCGGCCCGCAACCACGTCCCGACCGGCTACGACCTGCGCTTTCTCAACGTCGACCAGGACGTGCCGAAGCTGATCGCCGCCCTCCAGCGCCGCCCGCACGGGGTGTTCTGCTTCCACGGCCCGGCCGGCACTGGCAAGTCCGAACTGGCCCGCCACCTCGCCGATGCGCTGGAGAAACCGCTGCTGGTCAAACGCGCCTCCGAGCTGCTCGGCATGTACGTGGGGCAGACCGAACAGCAGATCGCCGCGCTGTTCGACGACGCCCGCCAGCGCGATGCGGTGCTGGTGCTGGACGAGGCCGACTCGTTCCTGCGCGACCGGCGCGGCGCGCATCAGTCGTGGGAGGTCACGCAAGTCAACGAGCTGCTGACCCAGATGGAAGCGTTCGAGGGACTGTTCGTCGCCACCACCAACCTGCTGGAGACCTTGGACGCCGCCAGCCTGCGCCGCTTCCCCTGGAAGATTCGCTTCGACTATCTGAAACCCGGCCAGCGCTGGGGCTTGTTCGCCCAGGAGTTCGTCCGGCTGGGCGGCACCCTGGCCGAGGCCCAGGAGTGGAAAGCGGCGGTGGGGAGCCTGGCCCGGCTGACGCCGGGGGATGTCGCCGCCGTGGTCCGCCAGTATGAACTGTGGGAGGAAACCCCCAGCGCCGGGGAATTTTACGACCGCCTGCGCGCCGAACTCGCCGCCAAACGAGGGGAGGTCGCACTGGAGCGGCCGGCCCCGGCCCCGCGTCAGCGGATGAGTACGGAAGTGTATGGGTAGGGGGTCGGAGGTTCGCGGTAGTGCTCCAGATGTGGATATCGAACCGATTAAAGCTCAATAAATAAATTGGTTATAACGATTCATATCCACGTCAAGAACACTGCCCGACGCGGTCAGCCAGAAATAAAAAGGTTCTGATTGTCAG
>DAIRDI010000091.1:0-10311 GCA_036796235.1 Candidatus Competibacteraceae bacterium
AATATCTTAGCGAGGCTCGATGGGCGACTTACCTGCACTTAATGAGCAATTACCAAGTATCGAACATCACTAGATACAATTAAAGCTTTTTGCTTAAAAACAAATGTTGATGGCATTCTGATGAAAGTTTGATTAAACCGTGCAGACCAACCTTTAGGTACGCGCATCACTACTTTCTCCATCTCGTAGCCTTTTTGCGAATTCGGGATGGGTTGTTGTGTCTTGGAATCCAGTTTAACGATCTCGAATTGGCGTTCTTCGCCATCCGTGGCAGCATAAATAAGCTCAAGAGGCGAGCTAACTAATAGCTTCCAAGCATCGAGGTTATTAAATTGAGTTAACGCCTGATATTGAATTTCATTACCGCTTTTAGCATTGAAATCTTTAACCAACGTGTACAGAAGAAAATTGGTCGCCAAGTTTCTAAAGTCTGGATTCAAATGGTGGAATGCGGCCCGATCCAGCAGTAAGTTGATATCATTTAATTTTCTCTTTGCTTCAGCGCGCTGCTCATCGGTCAAACCATGAGTATTTAATTGATTACCAACTGCGTTGAACTGATGGTAGATGTCAGGAATGAGCAAATCACCGTGCAACAGATTACGTTGTGCAATCGCGATATCCAAACGCCTCAGCATATTGTTAAGGATTTTCATGCCATCCTTAAGCCCATCAGGATTTGGCGTTGAAATCTCGTTAATGGGGAGTGGTTCCATTTTTTTGTAATAGGCCGGAAATACATGCATATCAAGTGAATATTGCGTCACTTCACCAAGTGGTTGCAAATAATAGGGATAACTCAAATAGTCTGCAACCGTAGGGTGATGAGGGGATTCATCACCACACCGAACTCCCGGAACCTTCTCATGAACATTGAGTGTAACGTGACAAGGCACCGATAACTTGGCTTCACGCACAGCCTCCCATTTAGCATCCAGATTCGGAACCGTAGTGGAGGGCGATATGAGACCGGCAAGGGCTGACTCATTCGGGTGGGTGAACCCTTGGAAGAGAACCCACATCGGTTTATAAATGTCTCTTAGACCGTCACCCCTTCCCGAAAGAGGAACTTCGGGATTGCTTTGGTTCCGAACACGAAAAAACCAGTCCCCTGCTTTCCGCTCAAGCGTCCAAAGTAGCCATGTTGTACAGAGAGCTACCCCTGGCGTTGTCGACCCTGCTGAAGTGTAAGCGAGCCAAGGTAGTAATTCATCGTAGCTTGCGGAGCTTAGATTATTAATATGATGATTATATCGGTCAGTACTCGTTGAAATTCGGCATTGATCGATCCCTTGTGTACCTAAATCGGTGGTGACCTTAATGCTTTCAAGCACATTAGCGTTCACCTCTTCAAGTTTGGTAATCAAACTCTGATGGACAGAGTCAAGCTCTCGACTCAGTTCAATTATTTGACGAAGAGTCTCGGCTTGGAGCGCAATGACCTGTTGGAGCTGTTGCTGAACTTTCTTGATCTCTTCCAAGGTTTCCTGTTGAAGTTCTTCGATTCCTCGAAGCTTGTCCATGATCTCCTTATGCCTTACCTCATGGGGGTCGGGCTTGTCGCCACCGAACAAGCCTGCCATAGAAGTTATTGAATTCAAAATCGCAACTGGATTACCAGAGATAATAGCTGTTGTTGCTGAAAATAGCGTTTCCCCTATAGCTACACCCTTAGCCAAGGGTTCAAGTGTTTTCGCTGGTATACCAAGTGCTCCTGCCGTTTTGATAAAGGCATTTGCCGTGTTGAGTGTATCGCTGACAGAATTGATAAGCTCTTCTCGGGCTTTCTGTGTTTTTAGCTGAGTAACCTTTATATTGCGCTCTGCTGGAGTAATTTCTCGAAAAAAACCACCGCTTTGAATAGCTGATAGCTGTTCGTCGACTGAAAGTCGATTCCATAGTAATCCTTGCATATAACTAATGTCTTGAGTATTTTGTCCAGTTTGATTTTTTAAAATTTCGACCGAATTTTTTAAGTTTTTTACTTGATTCCCAATCTTTTCAAAACGTTGTGTAGTATCGCGTACATGTTGCTTTAAAGCGTGGTCAATTTTTTGAATCGACTCGCTTTGCTCTTGAATCGTATTACCTTGTTTTTTTAATTCCGCGCCCTGCTTTGCAATTTCCTCTGCATTTACCGCACTAATTGACAACGCCTGTCTTTGAAAACTTGCTTCCATGGTTCCTCGTACTTCTGGTGGTGCGGAATCGAGAATTTTAAGTTCTTTAATCTTATCCTCGATGGCTTTAGGAACCTCTTTTGAATCTAGTTGTTCTAGTTTTTTAATAAAATCATCACCCACCTCATTAAATGCCATGGCAAATGCTTTTTGGTTAGAATCCTCGCTTTGATCCTGTCCCCATTTAATAAGGCGATCCATTGTGTTTTGCCAAACCAAAGCCGCAACAGGTCCGGCGACTGGCCCGGCTAAAAGCAGAGTGTTTTTTATCAGTTCACTACCAGTATTAGCAGCTCCATATCCAAACTCTATATCTGCTTTGTTTTTTTGAAATCGCAATAGAACAGCTTCTGCATCAGATGTGGTTTTAATATTATTGAGTTGCCCAATCTTAATACCGGCCATAACTGTTGTACCTAATTTTTCACCAACACTCACAACAGTTCTAGCTGCAATTTTTTTATGAGCAATACTACCGGCGGGTACTTCTTTTTTTTGGTAGTAGGCATCTATAACTTTTTCTGCTAGATCCTGATCGATATTTTGTGCTGATACTGATTGAGCGTTGAATAATATTAATAAGATCAATCCATGGAATGAATAATTAGTCATACTGGATCTGCTAAATAAAAATTATTAAAAGAAATAATCTGCAACGCCATAACAACAGCTTGTTATGGGATTACAAGCCCCCTCGTTCTAAAGTTTCACCTGACTGCCGAAGCGCCAGACTCGGCGGGTGTGGTCGGCCAGGGCGAACCCGTTCGCGACCGCAACGACCGCTGGAGGGGTTCCGGGACGACCCGCGAACCGGCCAGAAGTCCCGGCGCCGGCCCGCCGCGTGAAATCCACGAAAAGTGTAGGAGAACCCGCCATGCAATTCGAGAGGATGTTAATAATTTGTTGTGGGCTCCTGGTGGCTGCCCTAGCGCAAGCCCAAGTCCGGGACGACTACGCGACGGTGGTGGCCCAGACCGACACCCCGAAATGGATCGTGACCTACCAGGATGGCGGCCAGGAAACCTACCAACCCGAATGGCGGGCCACCCTGACGGTGCGACGCGAGCAAACCGGCCGGGTGGCCCGACCGCTGCAAGGCGATTTCGTCGACACCCGGGCCTGCCGGTGGACCATTCACGGGCGGATCGAACGGTCGCTGCGGCTCTGCACCCGGGCCGGCTGCACCGCCACGGTGGAACCGAGCGCCGCGCTGCCCCATCCCGGCGTCGCGATCGCCCTGGACCCTCGCCACCGCGAGCCGCCCCCCCTGGCCGAGCGGATCCTGCGCCTGACCCCGGACTCGTGCAACGAAACCGACGCCCAGTTTCGCGCCGAGGTCGAGACCCTGCGCGCCCAACTCCTCGAACGATTCCCGCAGCAGGTCGCCACGGGACGACAGGAACTGGCCGCACAGTTGGCCCAGTTGCCGGGCGTGCAAGCGGTCGCCGAAGCGCCCTGACGATGCAGCGCTCCGTGCCCAGCCGTCCAGGCCGCCGCCTCCAGCCGCGCTCAGGCGTCCGGGGGCGGGGATTTTGCCGGAGGACAGTACAGCGTCGGGTTGAGCGAAACCTGGTTGCCGCTGTTCTTGACCAGTTGAAGCGCCAGCAGCTCCCCCAACAGCGGTGCCAAATCCTTGCGCAGCCGCATCAGCTCGGTCGGGTTGATCAGTTCGGCCTCATTCGAGCTGAACCGGGGCACCGGCTCGGGATGACGCTGCAACAACTGGCGCAGGATACGGGCGCGCTGGTGGGTGGTGGGAGTCGCCCGCTCCTGGTGACCATCGGACGCAGACACCGTGATCTTGGCGTCCGCGCCGCGCCCTTCCGGGAGCGACTCGACCCGGAGTTCCTTCAGCACAAACCCCACCGTGCGCTGCTGGGCCAGTTCCCGCTGAATCTGTTGGGCCAGTTCCTGCTGGAGCTGCCGGACCCGTTCCGACAGCTCCCGCAGGCGTTGCACCACACGCACGATCGCGAAGCCGAGCGCCAGGGCCAGCCCGGCGACGCCGAGCAGCACCAGCAGATAGCCGATCCAGGCCGGAAACCCCGCCGCGGCGGGGTCGCCGGTCGCGCCCAGCGGCCCGACGCGGTTAATGATCTGCGCCAACACCGCCCGGTCCTGCTCCAGATCGACCCGTTCGAGTCCGTCCTGCTCCGCAGCGGGCGCGGCTGGGTCGGGACTCAGCGCCACCACCTCGGCGCAGAGCCGGGAATACGCCGGGACATAGACCACCGCCCGGAGCCGGTCGCCCTCGATCTGGGGCGCCAGCAGCCGGGCCTGACCGTCGGCGCAGTAACGCCGCGCGAGCGGGGCGCCGGCCGGCGGCGGCGCGATCAGGGGCCATTCGACGGGGTCGAACACCCCAACCTTGTGCGCGGTGTAATCCACCGGGTAAATCACGCGGGCCGCCGGCTCGCCAGCCCCAGCGGCGGCGGCCCGCACCCACAGCAGCAGCACCCACAACGCAACGGTGGCGGCGCGAGGGAGGGAAGGGGGGTGCATGAGACCTCACGGTCCGCGACAAGCGCGGGGGCAACGGGAAAGCAACGAGCATAATCGGTGAAACGGGAGCAGAACAATGACGATTAACCACATCACGATGATGGACGACGGCGAACCGACCCACGACGGGAACGAGGACGCTGGGTTCGGCTGCCTGCAAACCGCGCGGGGCGGGTTGCCGATGCAACGACTGGCGGTGGATGGCCGGATCACCGGCCTGTTGTATCGGCTGACGATGACCCAAACCTTCGTCAACGTACATGCCGAGCCGCTGGAAGCGACCTATATCTTCCCTCTGCCGGCGCGGGCCGGGGTGACCCGGTTCCAACTGCACGTCGGCGAGCGGGTGATCGACGGGGTGTTAAAGGAACGGGACATGGCGCGGGCCGAATACGATCGAGCCCTCCGCGAAGGTCACCGGGCCGCCATCGCCGAGGAAGAACGACCCGAAGTTTTCTCGATCCGCCTCGGCAACCTTCTCCCCGCCGAAAGGGTTACCGTGGAGCTGGAACTGGTCGGCCCGCTGGCGGTGGCCGACGGCGAGGCCACGTTCCGTTTCCCGTTGGTGGTAGCGCCCCGGTATATCCCCGGCATTCCGCTGGCGGGTCCCCCGGTCGGCCTGGGCACCGCACCCGATACCGACGCCGTACCCGACGCCAGCCGCATCACGCCGCCGGTGTTACTGCCGGGGCAACCCAACCCGGTTCATCTGACCTTTCGCATGGAACTGGACCCGGCGGGCTTGCCGCTCGCCGACTTGCGGAGCAGCCTGCACGTCCTGCAATTAAGCCAGACCCCGGACGGTTTATCAGTGGTCGAACTCACCCCCGGCGTGGAGCGGCTGGATCGGGATGTAATCCTCCGCTTTAGGATCGGTGCGGAAGCCATTCGCAGCGGCCTCAGCGTCTACCGGGACCCGGACGGCGAGGTCACCGCTCTGCTGACCGTGACGCCACCGGCGACGCTCCCGGCGACCTTCCGGCGCCGCGACGTGGTGGTGTTGCTGGACCGTTCGGGCTCGATGAGTGGTTGGAAGATGGCGGCGGCCCGGCGCGCGGCGGCCCGCCTCATCGACACCCTGACCGACCGGGACCGCTTCGGCCTCATTCTGTTCGATCATCAGGTGGAGGAACCCGCGCCCAGCGCCGGGCAACTGGTGCCAGCGACCGACCGCAACCGCTTCGGAGCGGTGGAGTTTCTGGCCCGCGTCGGAGCGAGTGGCGGCACCGAAATCGCTCCCGCCTTGAACCGTGCTCTCCAGTATTTTCCCAGTCCGCCCGATCCCGACCGCGAGCGGATTCTGCTGTTCGTCACTGACGCCCAAGTGGGCAATGAAAATCAATTGCTGCGGCAGGTCGAGAACACCGCTCACGGTTGCCGGATTTTCGCCGTCGGCATCGACCGGGCGATCAACGCTTCCTTGCTGGAGCGACTGGCGGGCTACGGCGGCGGGCATTGCGAGCTGGTCGAATCGGAAGACCGGTTGGACGAGGTGCTGCGGGCGGTGCATCGTCGGCTGGGAGCCCCGTTGTTGACCGACATTCGCCTGGAACCGGCGCTCGAAGACCTGGCCCCCGATGCCACCGATTTGTTCCCCGGCGTCCCGCTGCGGTTGGGCGGGCGGTTCGCCGGACCGGTCCCCGCTCACGTCACCGTGACCGGCCGCACGGCGGAGGGCCAGCCCTTCCGGCAGACGCTGACCCCGGTCGAAACCTCCGACTCCGCAATCCGCACGCTCTGGGCGCGGGCGCGGGTGCTCGACCTGGAACACCGCTTCGCCGCCAGGACTTGGTGCGAACCCGAGGTGGCTGATGCCATCACCGCCTTTTCGCTGCGTTACGGGGTGTTGTGCCGATTCACCGCCTTCGTCGCGGTGGATCGCGCCGAAGCGGTCAATCCCGGCGGCGAACGACGCCAGGAGATCCAGATGGTCGAGCCGCCGTCGGGCTGGGCGATGCCGCTCGGGGTTCGCGCGGCGCCCTCCTTCGCGTCGGCATCCCGGGAAGTGAGGGCGTGCGCTAGACCGAGGATCGCGAGCGGTGCCGATTTGAGCCTGGAGGATCTGCTCGACATACCTCCTTTTCTGCGGCGCCCCGCTCCAGCGCCGACCGCCGAGGCCGACGCGCCCGAAGAGGAGCAAGGCGGGTCCTCTTCGTCCAACCCACCGGCGCCGCCGCCGCCGCCCGAGCGGCCCTGGTTGGACCGGCTGGAGGCGTTGTTGGCCGCCCCGGCGCCGGACGTGGCCGCGTTGATCGCCGCTCTGCGCGAAGGGCTGGGCCAACTGGAAACCCTGGGCGAGGCCGCCGCCGACTTGGTGATGGCAGGGCGGGATCTCATCGCCTGGCTGGAGGGTGATCGGTCGGAAGAAGGGCGAAAACGGCTGGCCGACTGGCTGCTTGAAGTCCGGGAACAGATGGCGCAACCGGCGCAACCGGCGGACCCAGACCGGCGCCGGTTCTGGTGGCGGTAACCGGGGATTGGCCATGGAACCCCACGACACTTTTGAAGGCTCCCCTTGGGGCGCTGAGCCGACTGCGGACTGGAACGATCCCGCCTATTGGGCGAGTCAGTATCGGGAACTGCTGGCCGAAGCCGATTCCTGGGAGCGCGACCAGACGATTGATGGCGATGTCAGCCTTCTCGTCTGGATGCTCACTGAAGCCGGGGAACTGCCCCTTTCGTCGCCGCGGACGCTCCTCGACGCCGGCTGCGGCATCGCGCTCATCCCTCACCTCCTGACATTCTGGGGGTTCCAGGTGACGGCGATTGATCTGTGTCCCCAGGCCATCGAGATAGGGTCACACCACCAGCCGACCGAGGAGGCGTTATGTACCTACCCGATCTATTATCAGATACCCCGACCGGCACCGGGCCAACCCCCTGGCGGACCGGTGGCGTACCGGGTCGGCGACTGGCTGACCGCCGAGCTGCCCTCGTTCGGAGTGATCTGCTGCCGCAACAGCCTGCGCTGCTCGACCAAGGCCAACTGGCGTCGCTCGCTCCTTCGTTTTTACGACCTGTTGGTTCCGGGTGGGGTGCTCGTGCTGGAAAATCATAACGCTCTGGGAATTCGGGAAGAAGTGGAGGTTTTGCTCGACGAGTGTGGGTTCGCGCCATGGGTCGCGGAAGCCCGCCGGGATTCCTCGGCAAAATACTGGATCGCCCTATGGCCCACCGGCTGAGACCGGGGTATGGCGGGTTTTTGCAAGGCGATCACCGCCGCTGGTGATCGCTTAACCGGCGCCGTCCGTGTATGGGTCGTAAACCGATTTGGATCGCTGGATTGTGCACCGCCTGATCTTGAGGAGAATGTAATGTCTTTTGAGACCGTTTTGATCCTGAGCCTGATGGTTCTTTTTATTGTTCTTTTGTTCAAGTTCCTGGGCTGGCTGGGCCGAGGGAGTCCTTCGCCTTCAGCGCATCACGCCAGACCGGTGGAGGATGCGGGAGAATTCCAGCAAAGAATGGCCCAGGATCAGCGCCATCACACCGACGCTGCTTTGCTCAGCAGCCATCACAGCCGCCACGATCATGATTCGTATGATCCGCCGCCATCGATGTGACCACCGGGCAACGAGCGTTGCATGGAAATGGAATAGATTACCTGATCTCCGTATCCACACCTTGGTAATGCCTGAGGTAGGATTCTTCAAAGGTCGGGTTCAGTTCAATGACTTTGACATCCACTCCATACTTGAGCAAGGCTTTAACGATTTCTTCCACCAGGATCACCCGATGACAGCCTTCCGTGCGTAATTCAGGAAGCCAGTATCGTTGATCGTAAGGAAGCTCAGAACAGCATTCATCCGGTTTTGCGTAATGCGGAATATAAGGATCGACACAGTAAAAGATCGGTAATTTATTTCTCGACAAATCAAACAAGACCGAGGCCATCGCGAGAGGAATAGCTTGGCCAGCACGCAGAAACCGTGAATATTGTTCCGCATAGTCTCCAAAACTCATCGCCTCATTCTTCATAAACTCCTGAAGTAATTCCTTCGGGGGACAGAAAGAATCTTCCCGAGCGTAAGAGATGCGATCTTGGTATGGAGCAGCGAGCATTTCCACGGAATCCAGCAACAATTTTCCGGGTCTCCAATAGTCGCTGCCCGATCGCATGGTATCCCACAATACAGCGCCGTCCAGATGGGCAATTTCCAGCGCGTGATGAAGCGATCGCGCCAACTTATTTTTGGATGCATTTTTGCTCTTCCATGTCGAGGACCCCCCAAATTCCTGATTCCATTGCAAGGCCAAAGGCTGAGGAATCTCCGCGAGCGTTCCCAGAAGCTTACACCCCAAATGTCCGATGTAGATTCTTGACCCATCCACTTCCGCCACCGCCCGATCCCATCGGGCTAAAATCCGTCCCGGGTGCATTTCAAATGAAATATTCAAGGTGGTCTCCAAGTAAGGAACGCTCGATTCTGGGATCACTATCGAATGACGAAAGAAGCCTACCTCAATAGCTTTGGAACCACCACTGCGGCCACACCGCCGCCAGGCCCGCCTTGATCCGCTCCCTGGGTCAAGGGCCCGCTCGTCCTGGGCAGCGCCCCGAACTGGACGCTGGGGCGCATGGCCACGCCCTCCAGTTCCGCAGTTAACGCCGTTCCCACCTTAGTGGATTACCGCAAAAATTCTGATAGGTCTTAATCGGACGTAGATACCGTCTTGACATTCAAGACGGTATCTACGTTCATCAATTCAGTCCGGTTAAAGCACTAGTCGGACTGAATAATCTTCCATCGCTACCGTGGCAGCGCATCGGTGCGTACATGTCGGCTTTGCGGGCGCGTGAGGTTCGCAGTTCGCCAAGCGCGCGGCATTGTCAGAGGGCGTGGGTCGGTCACCTACCACCCCCGCGACAGCAGTTCCTTCATGCTCATCCCGTTCAGTACCGACGCGCAGGTCTCCCAATCGGCATCTTCCACCTTGCTGTATTTCGCATCGAAGGGGTTTCGTGTAGCGGTCGTCCGGTCAATGAGCTGATTCGCGGCCTGCTCGTCGTTCAGGGCGACCTGCACCCACACATCTTCCAGCGTGTCGGGAATCTGGCCGAACAGGCCGTGAATCGCTTCGAGCCGGTCGGCCAGCACTTGGTGGACGCGATCCTCGACCGAGCCACGGTAGCGCAGATTGGCGATCCAGATTTCGTTACGCGCCTGGCCGATACGCTGGATGCGGCCCTTGCGTTGTTCGAGTCGGGTTGGGTTCCAGGGCAAGTCGATATTGATCAGCGTGCCGAGGCGTTGGAGGTTAAGCCCCTCCGAGGCGGCGTCGGTACCGAGCAGGAGCTTGAGGTCACCGGCGCGAACGCGGTCTTTCAGCACATTGCGGTCACAACGCTGAAACTTGCCATCGCGCCATAAACCGGAGCGGTTGCTGCCGGCGTAAAGGCCGATGTCCATCTCGGCAAACTCGGCGCGTTTGGCCATTTCATCGCCGATCCAGCGCACCGTGTCGTAATACTGCGAAAACAGGATGCAGCCCAGATCGAGCCAACTGCGACTGACCCCGGGATGGGTGCCACGCAGATAGCCAATGAGCACTTCCAGTTTTGGATCGTTATTGCCGCCTTGCTTTAGCAGATCGAGGCAGCGGCGTAATGAGGTTATTTCCGCATCGG
>DAIRDI010000092.1:0-10299 GCA_036796235.1 Candidatus Competibacteraceae bacterium
AAGCGTGGCAGGTCTTGCGTCGCGGGCTGGCCTATCCGAGCGAACTGTGTCCGATTGATGCCGGCGGCTTTATGGGGACCCTGGAAGCCGCGCAAAAATCGCTCTCTGGTTCCAGACGCGGCGGGGTCCGGCCAAGCCGGGGGTGGTGGGCGGCGGCCGGTTTATTGGCGGTTCTGGCCGTGGGGGGCTACTGGTTGGCCACGGGGGTTGGCGATGCGCCCGAAACGACCCCGATCGCGCGGGATCGTCCCGCTGAAACCGAGGCCGATGAGGGAGTCCAGGCGCTGGAGACGCCAGCGAGTCAGGCTCCAGGCGTCCGACCACAGGACGTGGAGCGCGAGGCCGATGCGCGCGCTTTCGAGGCGGCCAAACGGGTCGATACCTTGCCGGCTTACCAGCTTTACCTGCAGCGCTGCCCCAACTGTAGCCATGAATTGGAAGCGCGGGCCGCTATCCGCCGTTTGGAAAGCCAGCAGGAAATCACCCGACTTAAGGCGGAATTTGAGGATTTGGCGCACGCCCTGGAGCGGGAGCGACGCGGCGACCGAGGCGACGAGGCATTATCCCGTCTGGAGGCGTTGGGCAAACTCGCTCCCGATGATCCGTTGCTCGTTGCGGGCCGGCAGCAGCTCGCGCGCGGATGGGCGGCGCTGGCGCAAGAGAGCTTGGCCAAACAGGACTTGGCCAAGGCGCGCGACTGGTTGAAAAAAGCGGAATCGGTGCAGCCGAAACAACTCGAACTGGCCAAGCTGGCTCGCGCGCTGGATCAGGCCGAAGCCGAGGCGCGGATCAAACAGAGCGACGCCGAAGCCTTCGCCGTCGCGCAGCGCCGCAATACCCGCCAGGCCTACTGGGCGTATTTGGATCAATGCGGGGCGATCTGCCACCACCGCGCCGCGGCGGAAGCGGCGCTAACCCGGCTGGCGCCGACCCTTCCAGGGTTGCGGGATCGGTTGAGCGATGGTTCTCAGGGTCCGGAGATGGTGGCGCTCCCGGCGGGCGTTTTCCGGATGGGTTCCCCACCCCGGGAAAAGGGTCGTTACAACGACGAGCAGCAGCGTTCGGTGCGTCTCAACCGACCCTTCGCCATCGGCAGGTATGAGGTCATGTTTCACGAATACGACCGCTTCGTCGCGGCGGCCGGGCGGTCGTCGCCCAACGATCAGGGTTGGGGGCGCGGTCGCCGACCCGCCATCAACATCACCTGGCGGGATGCCGTGGCCTACGCCGATTGGCTGTCCGAGCAAACCGGTCACCGCTACCGGCTGCCGACCGAGGCGGAGTGGGAGTACGCGGCGCGCGGCGGCGTGACGGCCAGCCGCTTTTGGGGCGACGATCCCAACGAGGGCTGCGCTTATGCGAACGGCGCCGATCTGGATGGCAAACGGGTGTTCGTCGGCTGGACGGTGATGAACTGTCACGATGGCCACGTTTACACGGCTCCGGTCGGTAGTTACCGCGACAACGATTTTGGGTTGCACGACATGCTGGGCAACGCGCTGGAGTGGACCTGTTCGCTCTACGACAAGGATTTCGTCGCGCCCGTGCAAACCTGTCAGGAGCCGGTCGCGGATCGGCAGTTCGTGGTGCGCGGCGGCTCCTGGAACGACGAGCCGCGCAATGTCCGCTCGGCGGACCGGCATCGGAGCCGTCCCGATTTCCAGGATTATTTTTTGGGGTTCCGCGTGGTGCGGGAACTACCTTGAGCGGCGCTGATCGGCGTTGAAGGATTCGGGCAGGGAAGGCGACGATGTTGGCCGGATTTTGGTGGAACGTCGAACGGTTGGGGCGCATGGCGACGCGGCCGGCGGCGCGCCTGCTTGCGGAAATCAATGTCTTGGCCATCGTGCTGATCGGCGCCGGACTGGCGACGCGCGGGCAGTGGGCTTTTCTGGTTCGGCATACCTGGCAGCAGATCTACTTCACGGCGGCGCAACAAGCGTACCTGTTTACCCTGGTCGGGTTGATCATCGGCGCGCTGACGGCTTTCCCCTTGATCGTGTTCGGCATCCACGATCCCCAGCTGCTGGGGCGCATCATGCACATCATGATGTACCACCAACTCAATCCCATTCTGGCGGCGTTGTTCGTGGCGGGTTTGTCGGGCGCGGCCATCACCGCCGAACTCGGCGAACTCCGCGCGAATCAGGCTATCGAGCATCTGGTCGCCATGGGCGTCGACCCCTACGCCTTTTTCGTGCTGCCCCGCCTGGTGGGGATGGTGGCGTCGCTGTTGATTTTGGCCTGCTGGCTGAACGTGGGCGTCACGGTCGGCGCGGCGTTGATGTTGAATTTTTATCAACACATCCCCCTGACGGTTTTTTTTCGGGCCTGCGCGGCGGGGATCACCGCCGCGTCGCTGGCGCTGACCTGCGGCATGGTAGTCATGCAGGCCATCCATATCATCCTGGTGCAGACCTCGCATGCCTTCCGGGTCGAGGCTTACGTGGACATCCCTCGCGCCTTACCCGGCGCGTTCGCGCGGTCTTTTATCGGTTGCCTGACGATCAGCCTGTTGTTTTCGCTGGTGCGTTATGGATGATGAACCGCTGCTGCGGTTGCGCGGATGGGTGCTGGACATGCGGCCTGTTCCAGAACCCTTGGATTTTCAGGCGTTATCCGGCGAATTGTGGGTTTTGGCCGGGACCGTGGACTCGGGACGACGCGAACTGATCCGGAGCATCGCCGGCTTGGCCAGTCCCAGCGCCGGACGCATCGAACTGTTCGGCCGCGATGTCGAGCCGTTGGGGCCGCGCGCCCGAACGCGGCTGCGCAGCCGGATCGGCGTGGTCCTGGAACATCCAGGATTGCTGCCCGCCTGGAGCGTTTTTGAAAATCTGGCGCTGTTGGTGCGCTATCATCGCTTGGTCCCGGCCGACGAAATCGAGGAGCGGGTGACGGCGTTCGTGGAATCCTGCCGGGTGCCACGCGCGATCCTGCCCAGGCTGGCCAGCGAGCTGTCCCCGCTGGAAAATCGGTGGGTGGGGCTGTTGCGCGCATTGATCATCCAGCCGCGGCTGTTGCTGGTCGGTGGCTATCTGCCGCAGGAAACCTTGGCGGCCGGTTACAGCGTCTGGGCGTTTTTTGAGGAAGTCGTCGAGCCGATGAACATGACGATTCTGGTCGATGCCGGTCCGCGAGCGTTGCCGATCGGTCCGGAAACCCGCCTGTTGGTGATGGAGCGGGGAACGTTGCTGGCGGCGGGTCGGGCTGGAGATCTGAGAGAACATTCGGACGTCCGGGTCAGGCGGCACGTGGGTGGCGATCGTGCTTGAGCAGACGATCAACGCCCGTTACCGGTACTATCAACGCGCGGTGGGCTTGCTGATCCTGGCGACCTTGGTCGTGTTGTTCGTGCTGTTGTGGACGGCCAATCGCCAGTTCGGCTTGTTCGTCCAGACTTATCGCCTGCATGGATTTCTCGACAATGTCAAAAACCTCCAGAAGGCCACGCCCGTTACGCTCGCCGGCCTCAAGGTCGGCGAGGTGCGCGATCTGACGATTACCGACTACCATCGCATTCGCGTCGAACTCCTTATCAATAAGGATTACCAGTCGCGTATTCGCGGCGACTCCCTGGCCTGGGTCGGAACCGATGTGCTGGGAAACGCACGGATCGACATCAATATGGGGACTCCCGGGCGACCCCTGCTGGAAGATGGCGCGGAGCTGCCGTTTCAGCGCGCGCCGGACCTGGACGCACTGCTGCGGCAGGCTCAGGAACAGTTGACGCAGGTTTCCGCGGTGTTGGCTCATGTCGAGGCGCTCGCCGGCGAGCTGCGCAAACCGGAAGGCGCCCTGCTGGGTACGCTGGCGACCTTCGCGCGCATGATCCAGGAATTCTCGACCCGTTCTTCCGGTTATCTGGAGCGGATCGACGTCGTATTGCGCGACGCCGCTGAACTCAGCGGGCAGTTAACCCCTCTCTTGCGAGATCTGACGATGGTGAGCCAGGAAATGAGTCGATCCGCCGCGGATCTGTCTGCGGTCGGCGCGCGAATCCGGGATGGGCAAGGGGTGTTGGGTGGATTGACCGACAGCAATAGCCCGCTTTCCCGCCAGATCGCGGTCAGCGCGCGCAAGCTGCAAGCGATACTGACGGATATGGAGAAACTGGCCCGCCAGTTACCCGGTTACGGGCAGCGCGTCGAACGGATTTTGCAACACGCCGAACAAACGACCGCTCATCTGGTCGAGAGCAGCGCACGAGTTCCCGGATTGCTCGATCGGAGCCGGCGCGTCGCCGAGGATGTCGATGATGTGGTCGGTGGGATCAAGCGCAACGCCTTGCTGCGGGCGATGGCGCCCACGGAGCCGGATCGACGGCCGCTGCTCGAAGCGCCCCGGGATCTGGATTGGCCGATCCCCGCCCCGACCTCGCCCTAGCTAAGAGCTGATCATTACCCACATCTTTTTTTGAATCACTTTCCGGCAGCTTGATGGTATTTTCTGATTTTTGACCTGTGGCGAGATGATCCATGGCCCCTGAATTCACCCCGTTATCCAATGCGGTTTGGGCACAACGCGTTGCGGCGGCGGCGGCGCTGCCCGACCAGCGGCTCGGCAGCCGGTTGAGCGCCATCATCGCGGATGCGCTAGATAGCCCCGCCGCCTCGATCCCCCAGGCGACCGGTGGCGATGCGGGTCAGGCCAAAGCGACCTATCGATTTTACCGGAATCCGCAGGTGAGCAGCGCCCATCTGAATCAGGGGACGGCCCGGGAGACGGCGGAACGGTGTCTCGAGCACGAGGCGATTCTGGCGGTGCAAGACACCACCACGTTGAACTTCACGGGCTTGCGGCGGATTGCGGAGTTGGGACCGATTGATTCCGGGCATTGGGCGCGCGGGATGCACGTCCATAGCACCTTGGCGATCACGGTCAGCGGCCAGGTGCTGGGCCTGTTGGATCAACAATGCTGGGCGCGGCCGTGGCCGTCCGGATGCCCGGCCGGCCGAACCGACCGCCACGAGAAAGAGAGCGCCAAATGGCTGTACGGTTTGGAACAAGCGCGCCAGGCGTTGTTCGAAGCGGCCGGTGAGTGTCCCCTCCCGCGCCTGATCCACGTCATGGACCGCGAAGGGGACACCTATGAAGTGCTGATGGCGATTGACGACTGTGGGGATAGCGCGGTTATTCGGAGTGTCCAGAACCGCCGCGTTGACGACCCCCTGTCCACCGCCCACCAGGCGGTCAGGAACCAGCCGCTCCAAGCCCACGCCACGGTGCCCGTGAACCGTCAGGGGCCATCGCCGGAACGGATCGCAACGGTCGAAATCCGCGCCCTCACGGCGACTTTGCTGCCCGATCGGTCGAAATACCCGCATGCCTGGCCGATGACCTGGCACTTGGTGGAGGTGTGGGAACCGGCGCCGCCCGCAGGCGTCGAGCCCCTGCATTGGTTGCTCTGGACGCGCGAGTCGATCACGACGCCCGAGGCCATCTTACACGTGGTGGAGAAATATACCGGTCGATGGCCCATTGAAGAATTCCATTTGGTTCTAAAAAGTGGCTGTCAGGTCGAAAGGTTACGCCTGGATACCTGGGAACGACTGGAAAAAGCGGTCCGGGTCAATGCCGCCGTGGCGGCGCGGATCGTCCTTTTGCGGGATGTCGCGCGGGCGACTCCGGCGGCGCCAGCGCTCCAGGTCTTGCAGCCCGAGGAGGTCGCCGCGTTAGTGAGCCACTTTGCCAAAGGCCAACCTTGGCCGGCCGAGCAACTGACGATCGGTCAGGCCATCCAGTGGATCGCTCGGTTGGGTGGCCATCTGAATCGCAAAAAGGATGGCATGCCCGGCGTCAGAACCCTATGGCGCGGATTACAAGCCTTGACTTTGCTCGTGGCCGGCTTCCGTGCCGGCTTCCGTGCCGGCCAACAGCTACTGGAATAAATGTGGGTAATGATCAGAGCTAAGAGCGAGGTCGGGGTCGCGTGAGGGTTGACGACAGATCATGAGGAGGCGCGAATGGCGCCGATGGCGCGCGGCTCTGTTCGGTGGCGGGGCGCTGCTGGGGCTGGCGGGGTGCGGGGGGCCGGCGCTGACTCCCCTGCAAATGCAGTATCAGCGCGAGGAGGAGCACGCGCTGCGGTTTCATGCCAGAGGCGAGCTCGGGCGGGCGTTGGAGGCGTTCCAAGAGAGTTTGCGCTGGGCCGAGATGGCCGACGACCGTTCAGGGGTCATGACGCAGTCGCTGAACGTGGGATCCGTCGCGCTGACGCTCGGCGACGAGTCGCTGGCGGAACCGGCTTTCCAGCAGGCGCTGCGCGCCGCCGTGGCGTTGCCCGATCCAGCGGGCGAACTGCGCGCGCGCCTCGGCTTGGCTCGCGTCCGCTTGCGCCTCGGCCAATTTGCAACCGCCCAAGAGGCGTTTCAACAAGCGCTGGACGCGGCGCGCGCGCAACGGGATCACGCCGCGATGGCGGTGGCGCTGAACGGTTTGGGTTTGGCGGAAAAAGGACTGGGACGACCGGAAGAGGCGCGCCTGCTATTTCGCGAGGCTGAAATACTATCGCGTTCCCAGGACGACCAGCGACTGCTGGCTGCGACCTTGACCAATCAGGCCAGCCTTGCGTTGCAAAACGGCGAGTGGAACCAGGCGGCCTCCGCGCTCCAGGAGGCCATCGACCTGGACCGCGCCACGGAAAATTTGCCCGGACTGGCGCACGGCTTGACCCTGTTGGCGCGGGTGCGCGAGGGACAGGGCCAGACCGAGCGCGCGCTGGAGTCGTACCGGCAGGCGCGAACCATCGCCCGCCATACCGGCCAGCGCGCGCAGGTCGAAAAGCACGATCGGGCGATTCGCCGTCTGGAGCGTGAAACCGATGGGCGTTTGTTACCAGCGCAGTTAGAATAATTGATTGCAAAAACGGGTCAAAGAATAGTGATTACGATGAGTCGCCGGTTTTTAGGGTTTACGGATTGATCGCGCGGCTCCGCCCGAGGCGCTCGTCGGCGCCCGCCGATATTGCGATAGGATGCCATGACCAAGAAATCTAATACGCTGCCCTTTGGTTATCGCCTGCATCAGTACCGTGTTGAAACCGTGCTGGGGGCGGGGGGCTTCGGGATCACCTACAAGGCGGTGCATGAAGCGCTGCAAACTCGGGCGGCCATCAAGGAATACTTCCCCGTGGAGTGGTCCTATCGGGATCGCGACGAGGTCAATGTACTGGCGAACACCCAAGGCGCGCTGCCGACCTCCGAGGCCGGTCAGGATGCCTGTTATACCTGGGGTCTGGAACGGTTCCTCAACGAAGCCCGCATCCTGGCGCAGGTCAACCATCCCGGCGTGGTGCGGGTGCGCGATTTCTTTGAAGCGAACGGCACCGCCTATATCGTCATGGATTATGAGGATGGCGAACCGCTCAGCCAGTTGTTGCAGCGGGAAAGAACGCTGCCCGAGGAGCAGGTGTGCCGTTTGATCGACGATATTTTGCCCGCCCTGGAAGCGGTGCATGGCCTCGGTTACCTGCATCGCGATCTAAAGCCCGCCAATCTCTATCGCCGTTCGGATGGCCGGACGATCCTGATCGATTTCGGCGCGGCCCGCCAGGCTCTGGGCCGACGCAGCAAGAGCGTGACCAGCGTATTCTCGCCGGGGTACTCGCCTATCGAGCAGTACCTGGTCGATGGCAAGGGGTACGGCCCTTGGACCGATATCTATGCCGTGGGCTCGGTCCTTTATCATTGTGTCACCGGCTCGGCGCCGATCGAAGCGCCGGCCCGCGTGCTCGACGATCCGTTGCGGCCCGCCGAGGAGGTCGCGGCCGGCAAGTACAGTCCGAACTTGCTGCGGGTCATCGATCGCGCCATGGCGGTCCGTCCCGAGAAACGCTTTCAGAGCACCGCGCAAATGCGCGCGGCGCTGGAATCGCCTCCGGAGGAGGATGAAGAACGCACGATCAAGATGGAGAAGCCGCGCTTGGTGGTTACCGAGCAACTGACGCGGCGGCAGCCGGCGCCCGCGAAAGCCCGGTGGCCGAGCTGGTTATGGGGCGGCGGCGGGTTGGCGGCGGCGGCGGTTCTGGCCGGAGGCATCGCCTTCTGGTTGAAGCCCGCGTCGCCGCCAGAGGAACCACCGACTCCAGAACCGGATCCTCCCGTCAGTAGAACGCCCGTGGGTCCTCAGACCGGGCGGAGTTATACGGATCCGGTGACGGGTATGGAGTTTGCCTGGATTCCAGCGGGTTGCTTTACCATGGGCAGTCCGGAAGCGGAAAAGGATCGCAGCGCCAATGAGGCGCCTCATGAAGTCTGCCTGCGGGGGTTCTGGATGGGTAAATACGAAGTGACCAACGCGCAGTACCAGCGATTCGACGCCACCCACGATAGTGGCGTTCATGAAACTCACACGCTCAACGCGCCCAGCCAACCAGTGGTTCGGGTCAGTTGGCGGGAGGCGGTCGGCTATGCCGACTGGCTTACCGATAAAACCGGGCTGCGGTTTCGCCTGCCGACCGAAGCGGAATGGGAGTATGCGGCGCGCGCCGGGGAGACGACGTCCCGCTATTGGGGGGACGATTCGCGCCGAGCCTGCGAGTACGCCAACATCTACGATGAGACCGCGCGCAAGGTCAAACCGTTTAACTGGGCGAACTATCCCTGCGAGGACAGGCAGGTGGTGTCTGCTCCTGTCGGTCGATACGCGGCCAATGCCTTCGGTCTTTCCGACCTGTTGGGCAACGTCGCGGAATGGACCTGTTCCGAGTACGACGCCGCTTATGCGGGTGGTGAGACCCGCTGCGCGGACCGCGATGCGGCGGTGGGCGGGCGCCGGGTGCTGCGGGGTGGTTCGTGGTCCGATTATCCGGGGCTGGTTCGGTTTGCCTATCGTTTTCCAGCCTCGCCGGAGTATCGAAAATTCGATCTGGGCTTCCGGCTGGTGCTGGAGCCGTCAACGGGCGTTTGAGCTCTCGGTGGAGATGAGATCATGGGTAGGATCGCGCTGAGGATCGTGGGGTTCGCGCTCGCGCTGGGATGCTGGCTGCTGGCTGGGCCGATCCAGGCGGCGGGAAATCCGTCCGGCGAGCGGATGACCGCGACCGTGGTCGAGTTCAGCGTTCGGGGCGATCTTCCCGATCATGCCGGCGCCATTATGGCTGATTTGATGGTGTCGGCGATCGCCAATACCGGGAGCTTCACCTTGAAGGACCGATTATCCCTGGCGGTGGCGGCCCGCATCGCCAAAGCGCAGGAACTGGGCGCGACCGGGTTGCTGGATCCCAAGACCGCCGCCGAGCTGGGCCGGCTGTATGGGGTGGACGCCATCGTGACGGGCGGAATTTCCAAGCTGGGCGATCTGATTACCGTCCAGGCGCGGCTGTTCGACACCAAGACGGCGGCGCTGCTGCGCAGCGGCCAGATTCAGGGTCGCGATCTCGATACCATCCAAATCAAGGTGAACGAACTGGCGGCCATGATCACGGCCCCGCCGGAGCCTCCAAAGACCTACGCGCTGACCATCAGGACCGAGCCGGCGGATGCGAGCGTCCGGCTGCTGAGCAGTCCGACGCCTTACCAGCCTGGAGTTCGGCTGGCGCCCGGGGAGTATGAGGTCGAGGTGACCCGAGAGGACTATGTGGCGCGCCGGGAATCGGTGCGGATCGCGGAAGGCGATGTCACGGTCACCTTGGCGTTGGAGCCCGCCAAGTTTGGGCTAACGATTCGTCCGCGGCCCGAGGATGCCCGGGTTCGGCTGCTCGATAGTGCGGTGGCCTATCAGCCGGGAGTCGCGTTGGCGCCTGGGAATTATGATATTGAAGTGAGTCGAGACGGCTACGTGTCCCGGACGTTCCCGGTCACCATCGTCGATAGCGAGGTCGAGGCGCCGGTGATTTTGGAGGAAGTTCCAGCGCCGCCAGCGCCGCCAGCGCCACCTCAATATCGTCTGACCGTGCGCGTCGATCCACCCGAGGCCCAAGTGCGGTTGCTGGGCATCCGAACGGCGTATCAAGCGGGCGTTCGGTTGGAGCCGGGCAGCTATACCGTCGAGGTGTCACAAACCGGCTATGAGTCCGTCCGGGTTCCGGTGCGGATCGCGGACAGCGACGTGACGGTGCCGGTGACGTTGGTCAAGCAACCGGAACCGAGTCAATACCGCCTGACCGTGCGCGCTAACCCGGCGGATGCACAGGTCCGCATCTTGAACATTCGCCCGGTTTATCGACCGGGTATCCAGTTAGAGCCGGGTAGCTATACGATCGAAATTTCGAAGTCGGGTTATGAGACGGCGCGAGTTACGGCGCGGATCGCGGACAGCGACGTGACGGTGCCGGTGACGTTGGTCAAGCAACCGGAA
>DAIRDI010000093.1:0-10296 GCA_036796235.1 Candidatus Competibacteraceae bacterium
GTTGCGGCCGAGCCGAAACCGGCGGGGATGTCCTGAAATTGGAGCGAGGCGCGGGTCAGTGACTCGAGTCGCGCTTTTGCGGAACAACTTTTTGGGAGGAGGCAGCGATGTTGAGTTTACAGATGGTGCGCCCGGTGGTGGGACGTCAGGTGGTGGTCGAATTACCCGAGGATTGGGGGGATGTGGAAACCGTCGATGTGACCTTGATTCCCCATCAGGCGACGCCATCGGCGGAGGAACCACCTGAGGAAGAATACGAGTCGCCACTTTATAAGGCGCTGGTTGAAGCAGGTTTGTTAGGCTGTATTGAAACCGACGAACAACTTTCGACTACTTACAAGAAGAAGCTCTTTCAAGAAAACACGAGGAATGATCGATGATCATTGTCGACACCGGCGTATGGCTTGCCTTTGTCGATCATAAGGACACCCATCATTTTGTAAGCCAACGTTTTATCAAGACCAATCGCGAGCCGCTCATCACGACTTGGCCCGTCCTGACCGAGTTGGCGTACTTGCTGCTCACCCGAGTGGGGACTAACCGAACTTTGAAGATGTTGGATATTTTCGCCGGGATGAGCGTCGGTATTTTTACCTTGGAAGAGAATCATTTTCCCCGTGTAGTTGAACTGATGACGAAATACGCCAACCTGCCCATGGATTTGGCCGATGCGTCGTTGGTGGTGTTGGCGGAACACTTGGGGGATGGACGCATCGCCAGCACCGACGCGCGCGATTTTCACGCCTATCGCTGGAAAGACCGCCATCCTTTCCGTAACGTGCTGTGGGAGCAGGGGGCATAAGCGCGCGCCTCTCAAGCTCCTGATCGCCGCTTCGTAGCTCCAGGATCATCGGTCTATTGGTGACAGGTCGAAAAGGCGGCTAGTCGGCGCGACGGCGATACTGCTGGTCGCGGCGCTCGATATTGGAGTTATTGCCGCGCGCCTGCGGGCTGAACGCCTGGTTGGCGCTGTCCAGACCCCGCTGCACTTCCGCGCCGATCGCGGTGCTGGTGCGGCTGACCCAGTCCGTGAAGGCTTCCGCTTCACGGCGGACCCCAGCAGCGACCTGGTCGATGTCCTTATTGCGGTTGGTGGCCGGCGCGCTGGACCGGGCTGGCGGTCGCGATGCGGGGCTGGCTGAAGATGGACGCGATGGGGGACGCGCGGGGGGAGCGGTGGGACGACTGATGAGTTCGATGCGGGCGGGAGGCTGCTGGACCGCTGGTCTGGCGCTGGAACGACTGACCAGTTCGATGGGCGGCGAGGACCGCGAGCGCGAGGTCAGTTCGATAGGTGGCAGGACCGGTGGGGATTGCGGGCGCGATTTCAATTCGATGGGCGGCAAGGCCGGCGGCGCGGGCGGTTTGGCGCGGGCGACGGGGCCAGTGGCGGCCGGCGTGGCGACCGGCCGGGTTGCGGTCGAGGGTGGCGGTGTAGCGCGAGTGGTTGATGGGGCGGCTCCAGTGCGCCGAGGCGCGGGCGTGGCCTTGGCGGCTGTTGGCGACCTGCGCGGGGCGACGGCCGCCGGCGCTGGCGAGGCTTTGGGAGTCGGTTTCGCCACTTGCTGAGCCGGCGGTGGCGGAGAAGCCGGGCGTTCCACGGGAGCCGGCCGCGTGATGGTCCTGGCCGGCGCGGGAACTCGAGAGGGTTCTGGCGCGGAGCGCTCCGCGGCAACGGGAGCCTTGCGTGTGGGAGCCGCTACCGGGGCTTTCGTCGCGGGCGGTTTGGCGGGCGATGGCGCGGAAACGATCCCGGGCGCGGCGATCGCAGGTTCCGGCGCTGGTTCGGTCTCCGGCGTTGTCGTCGTGACCACGGTCGGTTCTTCCGCCGGGATGGGCTCCGGCTCCACGGGCGCGGACTCGGTTTCCGGCGCCGCGATCAGCGCCGGGGCGGGTTCATCGATTGGAGTGGATTCCGGCTCCACGATTGGCGCGGGGTCTGGCGCTGGCAGGGCCAAGCCCGGCGGTTCGCTGAAAGTTGGAAGCCAGTCACCGGGCTGGATGAAGACCGCCCAAGCCAGGGCGCCGGCCAGTCCGCATGCTCCGGCGAGTCCCACGATGCGTCGAGACCAGGCTGAAGGAGACGAGCGGCTTGCGCCGTTGGATCGGGACGACCGTCGGTTCGGCGGCGCGGCCGGTAATGGCTCGCCAGCCATCGGTCGCTCCGTGGCGGTGTTGGTCGGACCGACGCGCGCCGCTGCCAGCACCGCGCGGATTTCCGCGCTGTGCGCCGGACGGGCGGCGGGGTCACGGGTCAAGAGCCGGTCGATCAGTTCGGTCAGCAGACCCGCCGCTCCGCTCCGAGCCTGTTCCGGTAGCGCCGGGACGGTCCAGAATTCGATGGACCACCGCAGCAGTTCCCGTTCTTCCTCGTCGAGGCCTCCCAATTGCCCGCCGTGGCGAGCGGCGCCTTCCTGGCCGTGCAGCGCCAGCAACTGGCCGAGCCGGCGCTGGGCCGCGGTCGTCGGTCGGTCGGTGAGCAGGGCAAACAGCAGCAGCCCCAGCGCGTAATAATCGGCGCGGTAATCGATCGCGTATTCGCTGCCCTCCGCGCCTCGATGCGCCGGCAAGACCTGTTCCGGAGCCATGGTGGAGGGCGTGCCGACGAACGAGCAGGTGTTTTCGCCGTCCTCGCGGCTGAGCGAGCCGAAGTCGGCCAGCTTGAGCATGGTTCCCCACTCGTCGACCAGGATGTTGCTGAATTTCAGGTCGCGGTAGACGAAGCCGGCGCGATGGATCGCATCCAGACCCTCCAGGATCTGCCTGGCCCAGTCGATGACCCGCTCCAGTTCTGGGGGCAGTTCGCTTTCCCGGCGCTGTTGCGCCAACCACTGGCCGAGATTGGCGTGCATGCGCTCCATGACCAAGACCGGTTGACCGCCCGCTTGGCCGTGATCGAGTAGCGTGACGATGTGGCGGGATTGGTCGGCGTCGAGGCGGGCCAGGAACGCGATCTCCCGCTCCAGGTGCGCGCGCCAGTGGCCGTGCAGGGCGGGGTCGGCCCGGGACATGGCTTCGGCGTTGATGAATTTGAGGGCGACGCCGCGCCCGGCGGGATCGGTGGCCGCCCAGACTTGGCCGTAGCTACCCGCGTTGGTCGAAAGCAGGGAACCCAGCCGATAACTCCGGCCGTTGATTGCAACCCGTTCGCCGCTTTGCATGGGGTTCTCCGCTCTGACTATTCTCGGAACAGGACAGGAATCCAGTAAACTCAACCATCCGTGCTGGGTCAAGGAATTTCGCCAGCCAGTCATTTTCCAGCGTGAAATATTTACCGAAGCTGAATATGCGGTTCCTGAAGACGTGGGCCCCGGTCCGGCGAGGAGTGCAAAGATGATAAGCCATCCAGATGCGTTGATCGCATCCGATTACGTGATCTGTGCGACCTTGCGCAAGGTTCCGGACGTGTTCAATGTCGAAATGCTTTGGGAGCAGCGGGTTCGAGGGGGACCGGAGGGTATGTTTCTGCTGGAAGCATTGAAACGTCACCCGCGCTCCCCGCGGCGGCCCCAACATCAGGAGCTTCGTTATCACCATGTCACCGTCCGGATTCCGGAGCGTGATTATGTTCGCGACGACCGGCTGGAGGAAGGTTTTGGCCGCCGGGCCCTGTTGCGAGAACTCCAACGACTGCACCAGCGGGAACTGGGGTCTTTTCTCTCGGAACACGCCGCGATCCGCTACCGGGTGGAGCCGGACCCCGTGCTGCGGTCGGGCGAGGTGCGGTTTCTATTCGGGCGGGCCATCTATCTGCCGGCCGATGACGAAGCGCCGATCTTCCGGATGCAGGCGACCTCGGAGGGGCAGGAGGACTGGTGGGAGGTGGGGTCGATCTATCCCGGCCAGCGCTTGACCCTGTTAAACGGGGATCGCCGGGCCAGCAGTATCGCGGTGTCGGCTTGGCCGTTTTTGAGTGATGAATCAGTGCTGCTGATCTTGCGGCCCGGCATTCCGGCGTTAGTGGATGTGGTGGCGGAACCGCCGGGCTCTCTCAATCTGACCGATGAGGGCGACCAGGTGTTCGTGGCGCGCGATCGACGCGGTCGGGGGTTGCGGCTGCGGGTCGCGGCGCTGGCGGCTGCCAGTGAAGCGGCGGTGGCGCCCGCGGCGGCGACGGGGCAAGCGACGGCGGCGGCGGTCGCGCCAGAATCCCGGTTGGCAAGCGATACCGTGGTCGTGAAGCCGGATGCCGTCGTTTCGGAATCGGAAGCGGAACCCACTCTTGCGGACCCGGATCAGACTTGTCCTCTCGTCGATCCTTGGGGACGACGCGAGCCGGTGTTGGGGTTTGCCTTCGATTTCGATCCAACGCCCGCGCCGGTCGACCCGGCGCCGGACCGGCCGACACCGTCGCCGACCTTGGTGGAACCGTCGCCGCCCGCACCGTCCGGCCAGGATCAGTACACCTGGATTCCTCAGCGGCCAGCGGTCTATCTGTGGGTGATGGGGGTCGCTCTACAACGGTTGTCGACTTATGCCGCGGTGGGAATCAGCGACTGGCGGATCAGTTTCAATCGCGCCGGTGGGCTGGTCCGGGAGGCGCATCCCGAGGCTGTCGCCTGGCTGCGCGTCGACAGCGCCGATCGGGTGTTCGGCGAGGTGGTGGGCCATTCGGCGCTACTGGAATTGCCAGGGGTATGGCGGCCGTTTCCGGAGCTGGCGATGGAACTCCATGCCGCGTCGTCGCCGATGACGGCGCATTATCTGGGTTGGGTAGGGTTGCCGGCGCCGCTGGCGCTGCCGGCGCCGCGCGAGCGGGCGGTGAGTTTCGGGCGCGGCTCGGAAGCGGACATCGCCCCGCGGTTGCTGGCCGACCCTCGTTCGCTACGCTGGGATGGGGGTCCGGCTCGCGCGGACGGAATCAGCGCCGAGTATCTGGGGCTGTCGCGCCGTCACTTGAGCGTGCAGGCCCGCCACGACGACTGGTGGGTGCGGCTGGAAAGTCAGAGTATGCCGGTCTATCGGCTGGCGTCATCGGGCGAGTTACTGGACGTGCTGGAACCGGGAGCCAATACCACGACCGCCGCCAAGCCGGGAGAATTGCTGGTGGCGGGAGGCTACGTGCTGGCGCTGGGTGAGATCGAGTGAGGGTTTTATGGGTCGCGGAGTACGCCATGCCGGAGCCGTCCCTCATCATCAAATTAGGATTGCCCCCACGCGCCAGCCAACGCCGTCGCCGGCTCCGCCAGCGACTGAAATCGCGCCAACCGGACCGCATTGAGCTGGCGGTGGCCCAGCAATGGCATGAGTCCCCGGGCCAATATGGCCTGCATGGCCCGCTCGCCCAGCAGCGTCTCGGTCGCCGGCTGCAAGAGCCGCTCGGCGGCCTCTTCATAGACATGCGCCGGGAAATCATTGAGTTCCAGCACATCGCCGGGGCTAAAATTATCGCCCTGTTCCGCGAAAGCCGCCACGATCAGCCGCGCGCACGCCAGAGCTGGATTACCCCATAGATACGCTTCGGGATCGCGCCCCCCCGGCATTTCCTCAAAGGCGAATTGCTCGACCGGATCGGTTTTGGATCCATAGGGCAGGCGCAACAACATCCGGGGTAGCGCCAGACCCAGCCAGGGCGCGGCCACGCTGTTCCGCAAGAGCCGCCAGCGATCCTCGATATCGGCCGGTGGCGGTAACCATTGCGCTGGATCAGCCAGCGCCGCCGCCGGTTCGCAACCCAACAGCTTGGGATCGGCCGCCGCCAGGAACGGCCCGCCCGCGTGAGCGCCCAACGCGCCCAGCGCCCCCAACAGGACGAGATCCTCGGGGGTGGTTCCGAATCGATAGTCGCCCACCAGGACGGTCCAGGGTTGGCCATCGTGCATCCGAACGCCCCGGTCGATCAGCAAGGTATACAGGCTGGTCGCCTGAGGATCGCCGACGGCCGCGCGCAGGTCGAGCAGCAACTCCTGCAGGGTGACGTCGAGCAGAGAGACTCGCGCCATGTCGGGGTCGAAGCCGGTAACCAGGTAATGAACGCCGCGCCAGGCCGCTTCCAGTGCCTGGAAGTCCGGTTGGTGGAGGATCGCTCGCATCTGGTCGCCGATCGCGGCGTCCACCGCTGCAATCCAGGCCGGTTGGCTTGGGTTGCTATGCACGATGTGCGGTTGTACGACGGCCTGCAACAAGGTTTGGATGGCGGCCGCGCCTGGATCGGTTGGACGAACCGGCGATGCGGCGGCTGGCGCCCGCCCCAACAGGCGCTCGAGCAGGTCCGATTCGCTTTCAGAGGTGGCGGTTGACGCGGTCGAGGCGGATTCGGCGGGCGGCACGATAGTTGCTTTAAGTTCTGCGACGGCTTGGGTAAAACTGGCTGGGTTGAGCAGCCGGGCGCGGGCGCGGCGCAGGACCTGGAACAGTTCCAGTCGCTGGTAGAGGGCGTCCGGGTGAAAGTCGTCGAGCTGGCTGAAGCCGAGCGTAAGAACCGTCCCGCGCTCCGCGTCCAGCGGCAGTCGCAACCTGGGCGTCAGCCGGGCCATGACCGCGTTGAAATTGTCCACATCCACAGTCATCAGCGGGCGCTGAGTCAGGTCCAGGAGGGCGGCCGGCCCTTCTCGATGACCGCGACCGCTGAAATCGGCCATGACCAGGAGATGTAACGGCGCGTCTGGGTCTCGGTGGATTGGGGTCGTGGCGACCCGGGGGAGCGTGAACTGGAATTCCAAGCGACTGGGCATGACGCGGTTCTCTGGGATGGGTGGTAATGTGGAGTTTAACGCGACCCCAACGGCGGTGGCGACGGGGCAGTGCTTGTATTTTTGCCAGGATTTGTTGCTACACTCAAATAGGACATTGTCCGCGACAGCGGGCGTGGAGTTTAGAACATGGCCATCACGCAAAAACATCGGATCTTCGCGGTCGACACCCCGCTGGGCGAGGATGTCCTGGTTTTCCAGCGCATGACCGCGACCGAGCAGCTCGGGCGGCTGTTCGAGTTCGAACTGGAGATGCTCAGCGAGCGGGCGGACATTGATCTGGCCGAGATGCTGGGGAAAAATGTGACGGTGCGCATGGAGTTGCCGCAAGTGCGTGGGGGTGGAACGCGCTACTTTAACGGCTTTGTCACCCGCTTCAGTTCCTTGGGCGTTCTGCGGGAGGAGAGCTACAGCGTCTACCGGGCCACGCTCAGTCCCTGGCTGTGGTTTCTGACCCGGACTTCCGATTGCCGGATCTTCCAGAACAAGAAAGTTCCTGAAATCATCGAAGCGATTTTTCAGGAACACGGCTTTACCGATTTCAAGAAGTCTCTCAGCGGCAGCTACCGCACCTGGGAGTACTGCGTGCAATATCGGGAGACGGATTTCGATTTCGTCAGCCGGTTGATGGAGCAGGAAGGCATCTACTGTTACTTTACCCACAGCAACGGCAAACACCTCCTGGTGCTGGCCGACAACCTCGGTTCCCACGACCCGTTCCCCAATTACGATGAAATTCCCTTCTACCCGCCCGATCTCATGGAAAACCGGGAGCGTGACCATATTTATCAGTGGATTGCTGAAAAACAGGTTCAGACTGGCGCCTACGCGTTGAACGATTTCGACTTCATCGTGCCGGGCAAGAGCTTGAGAAGCCGGGCGGCCACCCGTCCGGCGACCACGCCCGGCGGCCACGCCATGGATAGTTTCGAGTTATACGACTATCCGGGCGAGTACAGCGAAATCAGCGACGGTAACACCTACACCAGGATTCGCCTGGAAGAATTATTGGCCCAGCACGAGATTCTCCAGGGCGAGGGGGTCGCGCGCGGGCTGGCCGCGGGTTGTCTGTTCGGCCTCACCAATTGCGCGCGCGACGAACAGAACCGCCAGTACCTGATCGTGAGCGTCGTTCATGAGTTGCGTGGCGACTTTTACGAAACCGTTGCCAGCGCGGAGCCGCCGCCTAAAGTCTACCAGGGGCGCATCACCGCGATCGACGCCCAGCAACCCTACCGGGCGCCGCGGATCACCCCCAAACCGGTGGTGCGGGGACCGCAGACCGCGATCGTGGTCGGCCCCAGCGGCGAGGAGATCTATACCGATCAATACGGTCGGGTCAAATGTCAGTTTCACTGGGACCGCCATGGGAAAGCCGACCAGGACAGTTCCTGTTGGATACGGGTGGCCCAGGGATGGGCGGGTAAGAAATGGGGCATCGTGTACCTGCCCCGGATCGGTCATGAGGTCATTGTGGACTTTTTGGAAGGGGACCCCGACCAGCCGATCGTTACCGGCCGGGTTTATAACGGCGTCAACATGCCGCCCTACGCCTTGCCGGACAACAAGACGATGTCCACCCTCAAAAGCCTGTCCAGCAAGGGCGGGGCCGGTTTCAACGAGTTCCGATTCGAGGACAAGAAGGGCGAGGAACAGATTTTCCTGCACGCCGAGCGCAATGAGGATATTCGCGTCAAGAACGACGCCTTCGAGTGGATCGGCAGCGAACGGCACCTGATCGTCAAGAAGAAACAGTTCGAGCAGGTCGAGGGCGAGAAGCACCTGATCGTCAAATCGGGAGATGGCGGCAAAGGCGATCAGCTTGAAAAGGTCGAGGGCGAGAAGCACCAGGAAGTCCAGAAGGATCACAACCAGAAAGTCGGCGGTACCTTGTCGATCAAGGTCGATGGGGACATGCAGGAAAAGGTGGGCGGCAACCACGCGCTGGATGCGGGTTCGGAAATTCACCTGAAAGCTGGAATGACCGTGGTGATCCAGGCCGGCAATCAACTGACGCTCAAAGTCGGTGGTAACTTCATCGTGATCGACAACATGGGGGTAACCATTCAGGGGACGATGGTCAAGATCAACAGCGGTGGTTCCGCCGGCAGCGGTTCGGGTAGTTCGCCGACCGCGCCGACCGCGCCGACCGCCCCCAAGGAAGCCGCCACCGACCAACCTGGCGAAGTCACCGATGCGCAGACGACCCCGATCCAGAAACAAGGGCGGTCGCTGGATTCGGTCAGTGTTGGGGGTTATCAGAGCCCGCAGGCGCGGGCGCTGGCCAGCGCCGCCCAGAGCGGCACGCCGTTCTGTGAAATCTGTGAAGCGGCCGGAAGCGGCCGGTGAATTGCCTCGTTGACCTGAAGCGTTGAGCCATGACCGTAAAAGTACCGCCGCAAGCCATTGCCCAGCACCTGTTCGCCATTCCGGAGACGGTGGCATACGCCATCCTTGATGGGGCTTCGGTTCCCGATTTACCCCAGACCTTGGAACGGTTCGAGGTCGAGGCGGAGTGTTTGTTTCGGGGCGACCTGGAAACCGATATGGCGCTGGTCGCGCCTTATCTCGTCCGCCTGCTCCCGGAAACGCCGTTCGTCGAATGGCTGCTTCAGGAAGGGTGGGGCAAGCACTGGGGTGTTTTCGCCGTCAGCAAGGCCGATCTCCGGGATTTGCGCATGCACTTGCGCACCTTGCTCAAGGTCTATGGGCCGGATCTGAAACCGCTCTATTTTCGCTATTACGATCCCCGGGTTTTGCGGGTGTATTTACCGACCTGCAACGAGCAGGAGGCGCGCGCGATATTCGGCCCGGCGCTCCGCTTTTTCACGGAAGGCGAAGATCCCGCGACTCTGCTGCGATTCTGGCCCGAGAACGGGCGGATCGCCAGCGAGCAGTTACAATTGAGTTGATGGATTGAAGACTTACGAATCTACGAACGTCGAGGAACCCAGCCATGCCCTTTGCCGCCCGTGTTATGGACATGACCAGTCATAGCCCACCGCTGAATCCCGGTCCTGGGAGCCTGGATGTCGTGATCGGCTTTATGCCCGCTTGGCGGGCGTTGCCTACATCCATGGCCGGGGCGGTGGATGCCATCTCGAATTCGATGAATTCGTTCATGATGAAGCCGCAAATGACGCCGGTTGACGCGACCGCCAGCCTCGCGCAAATCTCCGCGGCCCTGGGACAGGGCGGCGCGGCGGCGGCGGCTGCCGGGGCGCCGGCTGCCGCGGGGACGGCCGGCAGCATGGTTGGAACCTTGACCGCCACGAACGTCGCCTTGACCGCGACATGGACGGCGGCGTCAGTGGTTCCCGGCGGGCAACCGGCCGCCAACATTGCCTACACGGAAGGGATTAAGGCGGCTGCGGCGGCGGCGGCCAGCGCGGTCATGTCGGCCATGGCCGGTCTCTCCGACATGCACGTTTGTCCGATTCCCGTCCCCATCCCGCCGCATGGACCCGGTTTCGTCACCAAGGGTAGCAGCACGGTCGTGATCAATAATCTGCCGGCGGCGCGGCAGGGCGATAAGGTCATGGAAGCCTGCGGCGGCGCGGACCCGATCGCGATGGGGTGCATGACGGTGGATATCGGTGGGTGA
>DAIRDI010000094.1:0-10268 GCA_036796235.1 Candidatus Competibacteraceae bacterium
GGATGTGTTGCGCCGGCATCGGTTGCCTGCTCGGCCCCAGCGGCTGCGGCAAGACTACCCTGCTGCGGGCCATCGCTGGCTTCGAGCCGGTGCGGCGCGGGTCGATTCGCCTCGAAGGCGTCGAACTGAGCCGGCCCGACTGGAGTCTGCCGCCGGAACAGCGGCGGATCGGGATGATGTTTCAGGATCTGGCGCTGTTTCCGCATCTGACCGTCACCGACAACATCGCTTTTGGCCTGCGCGGCTGGACGGCGGAGGAACGGCGGGCGCGGGTGCGGGATCTGCTGCGGCTGATCGGGTTGGAAGACTTGGCCAAGCGCTATCCGCATCAGATTTCCGGCGGGCAGCAGCAGCGGGTCGCGCTGGCCCGGGCGCTGGCGCCGCGTCCGCGGTTGTTGTTGCTGGACGAGCCGTTCTCCAGTCTGGATGTCACCCTGCGCGAGGGCTTGGCGCGGGAGGTGCGGGCGATCCTGTTACAGGAAGGCACGGGCGGATTGCTGGTCAGCCACGATCAGTTCGAGGCGTTCGCCTTCGCCGATGAAATCGGGGTGCTCCATGAGGGTCGGCTGTTGCAGTGGGACAGCGCCTATAACCTTTACCATCGGCCGGTCGATCGCTTCGTCGCCAATTTCATCGGTCAGGGGGTATTGTTGGCCGGCCGGGTCGGGGAGGGAGGAGCGGTGGACACGGAGTTGGGCCGGATTCACGGGGAACCACCGGCCGGCTGTGCGCCCGGAGCCCCGGTGGAGGTGCTGGTGCGACCGGATGACGTGGTGCGCGACGACGCCAGCTCATTGCGGGCGGAAGTGGTGGACCGGGCGTTCCGAGGCGCGGAGTTCCTCTACACGCTTAAATTGTCCAGCGGCGCGCGACTGCTCTGTCTGGCGCCCAGCCACCACAACCACGCGCTAGGACAGCGCATCGGCATCCGTTTGGATGTCGATCATCTGGTGGTGTTTCGGCGATGGGAGGGCGATGCTGTTCCACTCGGCCACGCCGGGTAAAAAGATATCGGTCATCGTCTACTCCCCGTTGATCACGCCGTATTCAGCCGGCATCCTGATGTAGAAGACGCGAATGGGTTCCTGTTCGATCAAATGCAGGAGTTGCGTGGCTTCTTCGTCGCTCACCATGAACACGACTTCCACCGGCAGATTTCCCGCCAGTTCGAAGAAGTGATCTTCATGCAGGACGCCATGCCGGCCAAACCCGGCGATGGCGCGGAATGCCGACCCACCGTGGATGCCCAGGTTTCGGGCGCGCTCCAGCAGCCATTCATACAACAGAATCCCTTGATGTCTGCGATGTTCGTGGACGTAGAATTTCAGATAGGTCCCCTTCATGAGGGCGCTCCCAGCGTCGTCAGCCCTTTCATGACCACAATCCCCAGTAGCGTCATGGTGACCGAACCGATGACATGAATCAGCACGATGGCCGAGGCCCAGAGGTACTCCTCACGCAGCAGCAAGGTCGTGGTCTCGGCGGAGAAGGTGGAAAAGGTGGTGAGGCCGCCCAAAAAGCCGGTGGTGATGGCCAGGCGGAGTTCCGGGGCGAGGACGGCGTGCTGAATCAGGAATTGCATGGCCATTCCCATCAGGAACCCACCCAGCAAGTTCGCCGCCAGCGTCCCGAACGGCAGCGTCGGGAAGATCGGATTGAGCAAAATACCCAACCCCCAACGCAGCCAAGCGCCCGTGGCGGCGCCCAGGCCTATGGCAAGAAACGCATAGAAGCCCATGGGGTCCTGATTCAGTCGCGTGGCGTGGCGTGGCGTGGCGTGGCGTGGCGTGGCGTGTGGACCCTGCCCAAACGGCCGTTCCTTGGCTAAGATTGCGGCATGGTTTCACATTCGGGAGCGATTTACTATGTCGGTTCGATGCCTGGCCCTGCTATTGCCGCTACTCCTCGGTTCCACGTCCGCCCTGGCGGGCAATGCCTGGAGCGCGGTCGCCCATCCAGTGTCCGGAACGCCGCAGGTGATCGGCTCTTATGCGGCGGGCTGCGTCGCGGGGGCGGTGGCCTTGCCCTTGGTCGGCGACGGCTATCAGGCCATGCGCCCCAGCCGCAACCGCTACTACGGTCATCCGCAATTGATCGCGTTCGTGGAACGGCTGGGCCGGGAAACCGCGGCGCAGGGCGGTCGGCTGTTGATCGGCGATCTGGCGCAACCGCGCGGCGGTCCGATGCCGAGCGGCCATCGCAGCCATCAGAGCGGTCTGGATGTCGATATCTGGTTCCTGCAAAAACCGCGCGATCAACGCCTGTCGCGCGCCGACACCGAACGGATTGAAATGCCTTCGATGGTGCGCGCGACCGAGGGTGCGCTGAATGCTTCGCGCTGGTCGCCCCATTATCGGGACGCGTTGAAACGGGCGGCGCTGTCGCCCGAAGTGGATCGCATTTTTGTCAACGCTGCCATCAAACAGGCGCTCTGCCGCAGTGAAACCGACCGTGCTTGGCTGACCAAGGTCCGCCCCTGGTGGGGACACGATGCGCATTTTCACGTCCGGCTGGCTTGTCCGCGCGACTCCGCGCTATGTCAGCCGCAAAAACCGATCCCGCCCGGCGACGGCTGCGATGTTGACTTGGCCAACTGGGTCCGGGATATCCGCCAGGCCGCCTTGTCACCCAAGCCCTACCGGAGACCCGAACCCCCATCGGCGGATCGTCTTCCCGCCGCCTGTGGCGCGGTGCTGAATAGTCCGACGGCGCGGGAAAGGTAAATCGGCTGCTTTCGTGTGTCAGACTGACCAGGCATTAATAGTGATAGCGCAATTGGGCGATACTCAACGCATCCACGTCGACTTTGTAGATCATCCGGTGTTCATCGGTGATGCGTCGTGACCAGTAGCCGGAAAAACCGTGTTTCAACGGTTCGGGTTTGCCGATGCCATCAAACGGGGCGCGTTGAACTTCCTTGATCAACGCATTGATCCTCTGAAGAATTTTTCGATCTGTTCGTTGCCAGTACAAATAATCTTCCCACGCATTCTCCGAGAAGATGAGCTTCACTCAATCAACCCCCGCTCCGAGCCACCACCGGCTTCCAGTTCAGCGATTGATTCAAAAAGCCGTCGCGCATTTTTGGGACTGCGCAATAAATAGGAGGTTTCTTCCAACGCCTGGTAATCCTCCAGCGAAATCAGCACCACCGGTCGCCGGTGGCCGTGGGTAATAACGATGGGCGAGTGATCATCACAAACTTTCTCCATCATTTCCCCGAAACGACCGCGAGCTTCGTAATAAGTAATCGCATCCATCTTTAGTACCCTCACTTTTTATCCAACCTCAACGCCACCGAATTGATGCAATACCGCAAACCGGTCGGTTCCGGACCGTCGTCGAACACATGACCCAGATGGGAACCACAGTCGGCGCACAGGACTTCGGTGCGGCGCATGAATCCGCTCCGGTCCTCGGCGGTGGCGACGTTCTCCGACCGTACCGGCTCCCAGAAACTCGGCCAACCGGAGCCGGAATCGAACTTGGCGTTGGCATCGAACAACGGCGCACCGCAACCGACGCAGCGGTAAATCCCCGGATCGTGGCAATCGTGATATTCGCCGGTGAAGGCCGGTTCGGTGCCCTTCTGCCGGCACACCGCGTATTGTTCGCGGGTCAGTTGCGCGCGCCATTCGGCGTCGGTCTTGCTGGTTTTTTCGTTCATGCCTTTTTCAACACCCGCACCACGTATAGCAGCACCATGGCCCCGACCGTGGCGGTGATCAGCGTACCGAGCAGGCCCACCGCGGCGAAGCCGAGCAACCGGAACAGAAATCCCCCGATAAAGGCGCCAATCACGCCGACCACCAGATTGCCTCCCAGCCCCAGGCTGCCGCCACGCATCAGGTTGGTGGCGATCCAGCCGGCGATCAGCCCGATCAATAGAAATCCAATCAAGTCCATGGTTATCCCCGTACATCGTGGACTGCAAACGGCCGCCGGTCGTACCCCGATGACCGACGAACGGCGAACTTGGAAGGTTGCTGCTGTCAGTATGGTCCCATAAGTATCGCGCTTTATCACCCTACAGCCGCTCAATCCCCCAACAGCTTCCCGGACTGGCGATAACTCAGCGGCTCCCGTCCCGCTACCTTGCAGAATTTCTGGCCCGGTCGGGCCAGCCGCTCGGTCGCGCGGGCGAACAGCAGGCCGGTTGTGCCGCTGCGAATGGGAGTCCGCGCCGCGCCGGGCGGTTCGCCCAACGGGTCCACTACTTCCGCCACCACTTCGCCGGTTTTCACCCAGGCCCCCAAGGGCTTGTGGTACACCAGCACGCCGGCGGCCGGCGCGGTCAACACATCCACGCCCTCCAGCGGGGTCGGCTCGCAGCGGGATTCCGGCAGAGGACCCGGTTCGCCGGCGATGACGCCCCGGCGCTGCAGAAAGCGTAGCAGCGCCGCCGCGTCGGTCGCCGCGTCCGCGTCGTTCACATCGGCCTGCCCGCGCAATTCCACCGTGGTCGCGAAACAGGCTAGCGGCACCGGACCCTCCGCCGCCAGCGCCGCGCGCAGTTTCCACCACGGACCCGCGCAGGCTTCGTCGAAGGGATTGCCGCCCGGTTCCTCCTCCAGCAGGAGGGTCGCCGCCCCCAGTTCCGCGCCAAGATCCCGCGCCTCGGCGGTCTGCCAGCGGGAGGCATAAAGGTGCAGCAGCGCTTCGCCATCGCAATGCAGGTCGAACACGCAATCCGCGTCGATCGCCAACCCTAACAGGGCGAGCTTGAGCGCTTCCGCTTCTCGAAGCGCCCGTTGCTCCGCCAGCACGGCGCGAAGCGTCTCGCGAATTCGCATTACGTTCATCGCCGGATCGGCGTCCAGGCGTCCGCGCAACCGTTCCAACGTTGCCGGCGTCAGATCGGGAAAGCCGCGATTGAAATTGCCGGTGCTTTCGGCGTCGAAGCGCCCCAGCAGCCGGCCATTGAGATGTTGGCTCAGACCGATGGGATTGGCGACCGGAACCACCACGACTTCGCCGATCAGCCGACCTTCCGCATCCGCCCGGTCCAGCCCGAGCAGCAGATGCTGCGCCACCAGCAAGCCAGGGATTTCGTCGGCGTGAAGGGCGGCTTGCACGTAAGCCTTGGGCCGCGCGCGGGGTGCGCCGTAGCGGTGGACCCGCAGCGTCCGCTGGGTGCCGGGCGCCGGCGCGGGCAGGAGGATTCGATCCGTGGTGGTGGGCATGATGGCGAGGGCTCCAAAGTTTAGCGGTCTAAGCAACAGGGTCTCAGACTTGGATGGCGACCCAAGCAAATTTCAGAGTCGCCAACGGGAGCGTCGGAGGCGTTCCTGCTTTAGGATACACGGCATTCACCATCCACCACCCACTTGGCATTCACGGAGAACCTAATGACTACTACGATGAAAGCCGTGCGCGTCCACGCCTACGGCGGACCCGAGTTGTTGCATCACGAGGATGTTCCCCTGCCTTCGCTCAAGCCCGACGATCTCCTGATCCGGGTCCGGGCGGCGGCGGTCAACCCGGTGGACTGGAAAATCCGGGAAGGCTATCTACAGGGCTTTCTGAACCATCATCTGCCCCTGATCCTCGGTTGGGACGTTTCCGGGGAGGTCGTCAAGGTCGGACCCGAGGTCAGCGCGTTCGCGGTCGGCGATGAAGTGTACGCCCGGCCCAACATCGAACGCGATGGCGCCTACGCCGAATACATCGCCGTCAAGGCCAGCGAAGTCGCCCGCAAACCCGCCACGCTGGACCATATTCATGCCGCCGCTGTGCCGCTGGCGGCGCTGACCGCCTGGCAGGCGCTGGTGGACGCCGCGCGGCTGCAAGCCGGCCAGACCGTGCTGATTCACGCCGCCGCCGGCGGCGTGGGGAGTTTCGCGGTGCAACTGGCCAAGGCCATGGGAGCACGGGTCATCGCCACCGCTTCAGCGGTCAACACCGGGATCGTGGCGGAGCTGGGCGCGGATCAGTTTATCGATTACACCAAAACGCGCTTCGAAGAAGCCGCCCAGGAGGTGGACGTGGTGCTCGACACCGTCGGCGGCGACACCCAGGATCGGTCCTGGCGGGTGTTAAAACCGGGCGGGATTCTGGTCTCGATTCTTACCCCGCTGCCGGAGACCTCCACCGCCGCCCCCGGCGTGCGCGGCGCGTTTGTCTTCGTGCAGCCGAACGCCTCGCAACTGGCTTCGATTGGCCAACTCATCGACGAAGGCCGGATGAAACCGATTATCCATACCGTATTGCCGCTGAGCGAGGTCCGTCAAGCGCACGCCCTCAGCCAAGGCGGTCATGCCTGCGGTAAGATCGTTCTCCAGGTTGCTGATTGAACCACCGAGCCGCCACCCAGGAGTTATCCCCCATGCGCGATTTCACATTTTACAACCCGACCAAGATCCTGTTCGGCACGGGCCAGATCGTTGGTATCTCTCGGGAAATTCCCGGCGATCAGCGGATCTTGATGACCTACGGCGGAGGCAGCATCAAGCAGAACGGCGTCTACGACCAGGTTATGACGGCGTTGGCCGGTCGCGAGGTGCTCGAATTCGCCGGTATCGAACCCAATCCGACCTATGAGACCCTGATGGAGGCCGTGCGCATCGTCCGCGAGCGGCAGGTGGATTTCCTGTTGGCGGTCGGCGGCGGCTCGGTGATCGACGGCGCCAAATTCATCGCCGCCGCCGCGCCGTTCGCGGGCGAGCCGTGGGATATTCTCGCCAAGCACGCCCGGATCGAACGGGCGCTGCCGCTGGGCGTGGTGTTGACCCTGCCCGCCACCGGTTCGGAAATGAACAGCTTCGCGGTCGTCACCCGCCGCGCCACGCAGGACAAGCTGGCGTTCGGCCATCCGTTGGTTTATCCGCGCTTCGCCGTGCTCGATCCCACCACGACCTTTACCCTCCCACCGCGCCAGATCGGCAACGGCGTGGTGGACGCCTTCACCCACATCATGGAGCAATACCTGACCTATCCGGTCGATGCGCCCGTGCAGGACCGCTTCGCCGAAGGCTTGCTGCTCGCTCTGATCGAGGAAGGCCCCAAGACGCTGGCGAACCCCGAGGATTACGACGCCCGCGCCAATCTGATGTGGTGCGCGACCCTGGCCCTGAACGGGTTGATTGGCGCGGGCGTACCCAGCGACTGGACCACTCATTCCATCGGGCACGAAATCACGGTTCTATACGGACTGGATCACGCCCAGACGCTGGCGATTGTCCTGCCCAACGTGATGGCGGTGAAACGGGAACGGAAACGGGGGAAGCTGCTGCAATACGCCGCGCGGGTCTGGGGCCTGACCACCGGCGACGAGAACGAGCGTATCGAGGCCGCCATCGCGCAAACGCGCGCGTTTTTCGAACGGATGGGAGTGAAGACCTACCTGCGCGATTACGGTATCGGCGGTGACGCCGTACCCGCGCTGCTGGCGCAACTGGAGCGGCACGGTCTGACCGCGCTGGGCGAACACCAGGATATCGACTTGGCGACGAGCCGGGATATTCTGGACATGGCCGTCGCGCCGCCAAGTTGAATCATGCCCGATGCCGACGGCTTATCCGTCGCCAAGAATTCCCGGCGACGCTCGCCCCACCGATCCATCGGCCACGGCCCGGCCCGCGGTCGGGGCCGGACGCGGGGCGGGATGCTCGGGGGTTCCCTTTAGCCATCTTCCCGCCCAGGAATCCCGCCATGCGCGACAGCGAACTCGCTCCAGACCCGAACGATCCCGAAGCGTCCCCACCCCCCAGCAAGAGCCAACGCAAGCGGGTCGCGACCGCGCTACAAAATCTGGGCGAGCAACTGGTCGAGCTGACGCCGGCGCAGTTGAACCGAATCCCGCTACCGGACGACGTGCTGGCGGCGGTGCGCGTGGCCCAGACCATCTCTCAGCGCGGCGGGCGCAAGCGTCAGTTGCAGTACATCGGCAAGCTGATGCGCCAGATCGACGATCCGGATACGATCCGCGTCGCCCTGCGCGCCGTGCGTCCCGGTTAGGGCCACGGCCGGAGTTTTCGAACCACCCTGGTTCGCCGCCGGTGCTGGAAAGCCGCTCGGGGGAATCCCTCGACTCGTCGCGCTCAAACGTACAGTTCCACCATTTTTCGCCAGTACTTCGGGCTGTGCGCCCGACCCTGCCAGACGTGCATGGCATGCCAGACGCCCTGGCGCCAAAGCGACTCGCTGAGCTGCCGGTTATTATCCAGGAACGGGTCTCGATCGCCGATTACCATCACGATATCCAACCGTCGCAGATGATCCAACAGCCAGGAATCGCTTAGGTTCGGCAAAAAATGGTTGGGGGTGTTGAAATACACCTGCTCGTCGTAGTGACCGTCGAACAGGTTGCGGAAATCCTCGACCGATTCGTTCAGATCGTAGCGACCGCTTAACGCCACGACCTTGTGGAACGCCTGCGGATGGCGGAAGGCGAAATTGACCGCGTGGAAAGCTCCGAAGCTGCACCCGTGCGAAATCACGCAGGGATGGGAATTCTTGACCCACATCAACGGTAACACCTCATCGAGCAGATAGGATTCATACTGCAAGTGTCGGTGGACGCGGTCCCAGGGACGGGACCAGAAACAATAGAAACTTTCTTCGTCGATACTGTCCACGCAGTACAGTTGCAATTGGCCGTGCTCGATCTTGTGGCGCAACGCCCCCACCAGACCCATGTTCTCGTACTCGTGAAACCGACCGCAGCGGGTTGGAAACACCAGAACCTTGGCCCCGCCATGGCCGAAGATCAGCAGTTCCATGTCCCGGCCCAGCCGGTGGCTATGCCATCTGTGATATTCCCGGTTCATGCGCGCACTCACCTCAAGCAATTTAATTGCTTGAAATTTAACGCATTCATTTGACAGGCTGATGACAGCGGCTACCGGTCGTGATTAAAAAAATACGCCAGAGCGTCCAGCAGCCGCGTTGTTTCGGCGGCCGTGCCGGCATGATCGAAATGGCCGGCCTGAAGCACGAACAGTTCCCGAGGGCCGGCGAGCGCGTTGTGAATGGCGAACTGGCCGGGCGGAGGCACCGCCGGGTCAAAACGAGCGGCGGCTACATGCATTGGAATGCGCAGATGCCGCGCCGCCACGGCGGCGTCGAAATACCGCAGCGTCTCCAGCGCTCGGCCGGTCCGATCCTGGTAACGGCGCACCGCCGCGCCGCTGCCGACGCAGGGCCAAGTGAGCCGGCGTGGATGGTGGCCGAAACTAGGCACGTTAAGATGCGCGCGATGGAAGCGTTCGTCCCAGGGCAGCGCCAACGCGCCAACGCCACCGCTGAAGCTGATCCCCAGATAGTCCAGCCGTCGCGCCGCCATGGGGAACAACTCCAGCAACGCCGACGCCGCGCACCAAACGGTGTCGGCCGCGCAGCCACCGAGGACATAGGTTTCACGTGCTTGAATCCCGTGTAAAACATGGTCGTCCGGATTGGCGGGAATCCCGGCGTCCGCGCTGCGGGAAATGCCGCGCGCGCAGGGAAAAAGCAGCGCGGTCCGCGGTAGCGGCAGATGAAAATCCGGCCCATCCCGCCCGCCATAACCATGACCCACTACCGCGCCGCGCTCGACCGGTTCATCGCGGGGGCGGGTCAGCCAGCCCCGGATGCGCAAACCATCCAACGAAGCGAAATCTACCTCGAATACCCGAGTTTGCGATCGCGGACTCGGCCGCTCCCGCAGCGTGGGAGCGGCCGCTGTCGCCTGGGCCCGCGCATGAAGATCGCGCCAGAACGGCGCGAAATCCGCTGGTTCCTCCGGCGCGGCAATCGCCAGCAGGGCGGCCAGATCATGGCCATGGGTGGGATCAAAGGGATAGTCGTGACGGAACATGGAGAGCAATCAAGCTAAATTTAACGCTGGGGTGGCGATATCACGCTGTTTCCGTGGTTCCGGGCTTGGAGACCGCTTCAACCTTAGGCTAGACTCAGCAAGGTAACGGTCAAGCATCGTGCTTACCCCTAAAATTCATCAAACGATTCAGAGGACTGATTCATGCCCAAGAAGAAAGGTTCAAGCGAAGCCACAGTCAAGAAGGATTCCAAAAAAACCGCCACTAGCAAAGTTGGGAATTCCAAAACTCAGCCAGCGGCGCTAAGTCCCATCAAAGCGGTCGCCAAGCCGGCTCCGGCGCCCGCCGCGCCGCCACCGGCCGCCAAGCCCGCGGAGGCTGTCAAACCCGCTCCCGCTCCGGCGCCCGCCGCGCCGCCACCGGCCGCCAAGCCCGCGGAGGCTGTCAAACCCGCTCCCGCTCCGGCGCCCGCCGCGCCGCCACCGGCCGCCAAGCCCGCGGAGGCTGTCAAAC
>DAIRDI010000095.1:0-10178 GCA_036796235.1 Candidatus Competibacteraceae bacterium
TGGTTCACGCCATCAAGAGCAACCCGAAGTATCACGAGCTGGTTTCCAAAAGAAACACGTTCAAATGGACTCTGACTATCATTATATTGTTGATATATTGCGGTTTTATCCTGATGATCGCGTTCAACAAGGAACTCCTGGCGCAACCGGTGTTCGCCGGACCGCCGCCGTCGATCGTCACGCTCGGCATTCCGATCGGCGTCGGCGTCATCGTCAGCGCCTTCGTCCTGACCGGCATCTACATCCACCGGGCCAACGCGGTGTTCGACAAACTGACCCGAGAGATCAAGGAGGAAGTGCTATGAGTTTTTGCCGGTACGCCCTTCCGCCCCTTCTCCTCCTGATCCTCGCCGGGGGCGGGGTTCTGGCCGCTGGCGATCCCGGCGGCGCGACGCCGCGAGAGTCGCTTAACATTCCCGCGATCATCATGTTTCTGGTTTTCGTCACCGGCACGCTGGGGATTACCTACTGGGCGGCGCAGCGCACGAAAACCGCCAAGGATTTCTACACCGCCGGCGGCGGCATCACCGGGTTTCAGAACGGTCTGGCCATCGCAGGCGACTACATGTCCGCCGCGTCCTTCCTGGGCATTTCCGGCCTGGTGTTCCTGAACGGCTACGACGGGCTGATCTACTCGGTCGGCTTTCTGGTCGGCTGGCCGATCATCATGTTTCTGATCGCCGAACAACTGCGCAACCTGGGTAAATACACCTACGCTGACGTGGTCTCCTACCGCTTCCAGCGGGTGCCGATGCGCACGCTGGCCGCCACCGCCGCCCTGGTCGTGGTGATTCTGTATCTCATCGCGCAGATGGTCGGGGCCGGCAAGTTGATTGAGGTTCTGTTCGGGCTGCCGTACAACTACGCGGTCATCATCGTCGGTATCCTGATCATCATGTACGTCACCTTCGGCGGCATGTTGGCCACCACCTGGGTGCAGATCATCAAGGCTATCCTGTTGCTGTCCGGCGCGACCGTCATCGCGTTCGGCGCGCTGTACATGGCGTCGGATGGGAGCATGAATCCCGAAGTGATGTTCGAGAAAGCCACCGACATCCACGACAAAGGTCTCGCCATCATGGGACCGGGCACCTTGGTCGTCAGCCCGATCGAGGCGATTTCGCTGGGCTTGGCACTGATGTTCGGTACCGCCGGCCTGCCGCATATCCTGATGCGCTTTTTCACCGTGGGCAGCGCCATCGAAGCCCGCAAGTCGGTGTTCTACGCCACCGGCTGGATCGGTTACTTCTACATCCTGACCTTCCTGATGGGCTTCAGTGCCATCGTGCTGTTGACCGGCAATCCCGAATACCTGGATCCCAACGCGGTCGGCGGCATTAAGGGCGGGCAGAACATGGCGGCGGTCAACCTGGCGCATGCGGTGGGCGGCAATCTGTTGCTCGGCTTCATCTCGGCGGTCGCCTTCGCCACAATTCTGGCGGTGGTGGCCGGTTTGACCCTGGCCGGCGCCTCGGCGATCTCGCACGACCTGTACGCCAACGTGTTCGCGCACGGCAGGATCGACGAACAGCAGGAAGTGCGGATGTCCAAGATCGCCACCATCACGCTGGGCGTCATCGCCATGCTGCTGGGCATCGTCTTTGAAGAGCAAAACGTCGCCTTCCTGGTGGGCTTGGCCTTCGCGGTGGCGGCCAGCGCCAACTTCCCGATCCTGCTCATGTCGATCTACTACGGGAAGATGACCACCAGGGGCGCCATGCTGGGCGGCTGGCTGGGCCTGGTCAGCGCCTCGTTGTTCGTGCTGCTCGGGCCGACGGTGTGGCAGGAGGTCCTCGGCTTCGCCGAGCCGATCTTCCCCTACAAGAACCCGGCGCTGTTCTCGATGACCGTCGCGTTCCTGGGTATCTGGATCGGCTCGGTGCTGGACAACAGCGAAAACGCCAAGCAGGAACACGCGGCTTTCGTGGCGCAGGACGTAAGGTGCCAGACCGGCATCGGCGCCGAGGGCGCGGCGAGCCACTAAGCGGTGGCGGTGGCTCGAACCCAAGGATCGCCCGCCATTGGCCGGCGACTCTCCGGGTTCGGCTGAATCCTGTTAATATAAAACCCCTTCCGGCGTCTCGTCGCGAAGGGGTTTTTATTTGGCCTATCGGGATCGAACCGCCGTGACCCAACCGGACCCTAAAACGCTCCTCACCCATCTGCCGCCCTTTAACCAGTTGCCCGAGCTGGAACTGGAGCGACTGGCTGGAGAATTGACGGTCGGGTGCTTCCAGCCCGGCGACGTGTTGCTAAAAGCTGGAGAACTTCCGGCCTGGCTCTATATCATTATCGATGGCGCGGTTTGGGAAGTCGATGGCGACGCGACGATATCGCGTTACCCCTTGGAGAGTTCCTCCGACGCCTTAAAAAATGAAGCCAGTGCGTTGCTGTGCGTGGTCTCCCATTACACGGCTGAGGATTTCTTCGACGCCAAGGCCCTCCTGGAAGGGGCCAGCAAGAACAGTTTTACTGTCAGCGAACCGACCCGCTGCTTTCAGTTGCCTCGGGACGCTTTTCTGCAAACCGTTCAGACGCACCCGCAACTGGCAGCCTTCTACCGCCAGGGACTTTCCCAGCGCCTGGCGGCGCTGCGCGCGGCTGGAGAGAGCCAGGAACTGGCCGCGTTCACGGTCGCCAAGATTCAGGACGCCTTCATTCATCCGCCGGTGTTCGTTACCGCGGAAACTTCCATTCACGAAGCGGCGCTGGCCATGAAGGCGAACCGGACCCACTCGGTGCTGGTCCAGCGCTGCGAGGATTTAGGGATCGTCACCGCCACCGATTTGCGGGAAGCCGCTCTCGTCCGACGCCAATCGGTGGATCAGCCGGTCGGACCGCTCGCCAACTACACCCTGATCGGAATGGCGCCGGATGATTTCCTGTTCAACGCTCTTTTGCGCATGACCCAGCACAACATCAATCGCTTGGTCATTCGCCATGGCGGCGTCATCGACGGCGTTCTCGAACAAGTCGACCTGTTGAGCTATCTCTCCAACCACTCGCACTTGATCGCCCTTCAGGTCGAGCGAGCGACCTCCAAGGATGATTTGAAGTGGGCCAGCCGCGATCTGGTCAACGTGGTCCGCGACCTGCACGTCAAGGGCATCAAGATCCACTACATCATGCAACTGGTGTCGGAGCTGAACAAAAAGGTCCTGCGCAAGCTGTTCGAGATCCTGGCGCCGCCGGAACTGGCGGCGCACGCCTGCCTGCTGGTGATGGGCAGCGAGGGCCGCGAGGAGCAGGTATTGAAGACCGATCAGGACAACGCCCTGATCCTGCGCGACGGGTTCGAGCATCCCGACCTGGAAGCCTTTACCCGAACTTTCACCGACAGCCTGATCGAATTTGGCTATCCACGCTGCCCCGGCAACATCATGGTGTCGAACCCATCTTGGGCCAAGTCGGTGGCTGACTTCAAAAAGGATTTGTTTCAGTGGATCGTCCATCCCACCTACCACACCTTTCTCCAGTTCGCCATCTTCTACGACGCCATGGCGGTGGCCGGCGACGCCAGCCTGCTGCAGGACGTCAAGAACCGCATGTACGCCCTGTTGAGCGACCATGGCGCCTTTTACAGTCAGTTCGCCAAAGCCACCATCTCCTTTGAAACACCCCTGGGGTTTTTCACCAACTTCGTGGTCGAGAAACACCGCGACGAACTGGATATCAAAAAAGGGGGCATCTTCCCCATCGTTCACGGCGTTCGCAGCCTGGCGCTGGAACACCGGCTGCCGCAGACCCATACCGTGGACCGGATCAAGGCGCTCGGCCAGATGAACCTGTTCGCCCCCTCCTTCGGCATCGAACTGATCGAAGCCTTCAGCTATATGTCCACGTTGCGGGTCCAGGCCGGGCTGGACAAGGCCAAGAAGGGATTGCCGCAGGACAACTACCTGAACCCCAAGGCGTTGAACAAGCTGGAGCGTGAACTGTTGCGCGACTCGTTCAAGATCGTCAACGAGTTCAAGAAATTCATCGGCCACCACTTCAAGCTCGGCATGATTACCTGAGCGGTGAACCGGAAGATCCCTACGAGAGGCTGCCCCTTGAAAGCGCACCTGCACGCACTTATTACCCAAGCCCTCCAGTCCTTGCATCAGGACGGACTGTTGCCCGATGCCGCGCCGGCCAACATTCCCTTGGAGCGCAGTCGCGACCGGAGCCACGGCGATTTCGCCAGCACCCTCGCGCTCGCACTGGCCAAGACCGCCCGCCGCTCGCCGCGCGAGTTGGCCGAACGGATTAAAGCCGCGCTTCCGTCGTCGGCGCAGGTCGCCCGCGTGGAGATCGCCGGTCCCGGTTTCATCAACTTTTTTCTAACCCCGACCGCCTATCAGTCAGTGGTCGGCGAGATCCTTGCCCGAGGCGACGGTTTCGGGCGCAGCGAACACGGCGGCGGCCGGCGGGTGCAGGTGGAATTCGTCTCCGCCAACCCCACCGGTCCGTTGCACGTCGGTCACGGCCGTGGCGCGGCGTTCGGCGCCACCGTCGCCAATCTGCTGGACGCGGTCGGCTACCGAGTCCATCGCGAGTACTACGTCAACGACGCCGGCCGGCAGATGAACATCCTCGCCGCCAGTCTCTGGCTGCGTTACCTGGAGCATTGCGGCGAACGATTCGCGTTTCCCAGCAACGCTTATCGGGGCGAATACCTGCGCGACATCGCCGCCCGGTTTTACGCCGAGCACGGCGGTTCCTACGTGGCGGCGGCGGCGCAGGTCTTTCGGGATCTTCCCCCGGACGAAGTCCGCGACGAAAACGGCGCGCTCCGCGCGCCGGGCGACAAGGAAGCACATATCGACGCCCTGGTCGAACGCGCCAGAACCCTGCTGGGCGATCACCGCTATCGTTTTCTCTTCGAATTGGGTCTAAACACCATTCTCGACGATATCCGCGACGATCTGCGGGAATTCGGCGTCGTGTACGAGGAGTGGTACTCGGAACGCGCCCTGGAGGAATCCGGCGCGGTCAACAAGGCCATACACCGGTTGCGCGAAGCCGGCTACGCCTACGAACAGGACGGCGCCCTGTGGTTTCGCTCCAGCGTCTTCGGCGACGAAAAGGACCGGGTGTTGGAGCGGGAGAACGGCCAGACGACCTATTTCGCGTCGGACATCGCCTATCATTTGGAAAAGTTCGACCGCGGCTTCGATTGGGTGATCGACGTCTGGGGCGCCGACCACCACGGCTACGTGCCACGGGTCAAGGCCGCCCTGCAAGCGTTGGGCAAGAACGCCGACCAACTGGATGTATTGCTGGTGCAATTCGCCATCCTGTACCGCAACGGCGAGCGGGCGCAGATGTCCACCCGATCCGGCGAATTCGTCACCTTGCGCGAACTGCGCCGTGAGGTCGGCAACGACGCTGCCCGGTTTTTCTACGTCATGCGCAAGAGCGAGCAGCATCTGGATTTCGATCTCGATCTGGCCAAGTCGCAATCCAGGGACAATCCGGTCTACTATGTTCAGTATGCACATGCGCGGGTGTGCAGCGTGGTGCGGCAGTTACATGAGAAAGGACTATCCCGCGACGAGGCGCGCGGCTTGGCCCATTTGGCGCGGCTGACCGAGCCGCACGAAGAAGCCTTGCTGGTGGCCTTGTCCCGGTATCCCGAGGTCGTGGAAGCCGCCGCCCTCCAGCACGAACCGCATCAGTTGGCGCATTATTTGCGCGAACTGGCCAATGCCTTTCATGCGTACTATAACGAACATCGGGTGCTGGTCCCGGACGACGCGCTGCGCGACGCCCGTCTCAACCTGAGTCTGGCCACCCGGCAAGTGATCGGGAACGGTTTGCAACTGTTGGGCGTCTCGGCCCCGGAGGTCATGTGAGCATTCGACGCGATTACAAGCCCGCCGCGACCGGGCGCCGCCGCCGTCAGGTCGTGCGTCGCCATGGCCTGTTGGTCGGCGCCCTGGTTTTGATCGGCTTGTTCGGTGGATTGCTGGCCTACATCAAGGGGGATCGCCAATCAACCCCAGCCACCGCCGCCGTTCCGGCCGTCGCGCCGGAAACCCCGCCCGCGCCCAAAGCCGCGCCGGAAACCCCGCCCGCGCCGATCAAACCCAAATACGATTTCTACACCGAACTGCCCAAGCGCCAGATCGAGATTCAACGGGGGTCCAGGCAACCCCAGGGCGCGCGGCAAAATCCACCCGCCGAACCCCCGCGCCGGCCGACGAGACCCGACCGGGATGCCGCGCTTCCGACCGTAGCCGCGGCGATCGCCACAACGGTATAGGGTCTTTCACCTCCACCACCGAATTCGACTGTGCTCGTTTATATCAACCTGGGATGATCGCCGTGAACCTTCCCGATGTGGTCAGGAACCATCTGGATCAGCACCAGGTCGCTTACCGCCTGCTGGCCTGTCCGCCGAACGAAACGCTCGGCCAGACCGCGGACCGGCTCGCGATTCCCATCGACCGACTGGTCCGCATCGTATTGCTGGAAGACGGTTCTGGGCTGGCCATGGCCATCCTGCCGTACAACCATATTCTGGATTTCTCGACGCTCTGCCGCTTGCTCCAACGCGACCTGGAACCTCTGTATGGCTCTGAAACAAGTCGTGTTTTTCAAGGTCATGGCTGCAAGATGGGCTCCCATCCTCCGCTGCCCGCCGCTTTTGACATTCCCGCGCTGGTCGACGACAGCTTGGCCGCCGTGGCCGGCGATGAGGAGATTTACTTCGATAGCGGCGGCGGCGATACCCTGATCGGCATGCGCGCGACCGACTTCCGCAAATTGCTCGCCCAAGCGTGCTGGAAGCGCTTCGCGATTTCGACGGACGATCTCGATCAACTCATGAGCCAGCACCCGCTTACGCCTCGCGACCTGGACAGTTTGGCCAACCGTTATACCTCGACCCGCTTGCGCGCGAATATCGAAACCATCACCGAGTTACCGGTCATGCCTTGGACCGTGCAACAGATCCTGACCCTTCGCGATAACGGAAACGCCACGGTGGAGGATATCCTCCTGATCGTCGAGCAGGATCCAAGTCTGGCCGCCCAAGTCGTCTACTGGGCGCGCTCCCCCTTGCACGGCTATTCTGGCGTGGTGGACTCGTTGCGGACCGCCATCGAGCAGGTGTTGGGGCTGGAAAATACGCTCAACCTGCTTCTCGGCTCCAGTATGAGCCGCGCGTTCCAAATCCCGACCGACGGTCCGGTCGGCTTGCAAGCCTTTTGGCGGCATAGCGTTTATTGCGCTTCGCTGGCCGCGGAGCTAGCCAAACTCGTTCCCGAACCGGCCAACGTCAAGCCGGGGCTGGCTCACTTGGCCGGGTTGTTACACGATTTCGGCTATCTGGTGCTCGGCCACGTTTTCCCATCCCGCTTTTTTTTGTTCAATCGATTTCTGGCGGTGAATTGGCATTTGCCTCGGGATGTGGTGGAACGGCATGTCCTCGGCACCGAACACTGGCATATCGGCGCTTGGCTGATGCGGTCCTGGTCCATGCCCGAGGAGGTGATCGCGGCGGTGCGCTGGCATCATCACGAGGATTGCACCCAGCCGCATGCCGAATACTCCAATCTGGTGCTGATCGCCAACCGGTTGCTCCAGCACATTGGGTTGGGCGAGGAACAGGATAGTCGGCTGCCGGCGCTGCCTCTGTTCACCTTGGGCATCACCCGCGACCAGGCGATGGATGCTCTCGAACGGGTGCAAGCCAGTTTGGCGGATCTGGATACGCTGTCGGAAGCGCTGCGCCTGCCCGGCGAAAGTTAGAGGAAGCCGCCGTATGTCAGACGGCGGGCCACAGCGCTTCGAGATTGACCCAGCCCGCCGCCGGGTCGGCGCTGATTCGGGAGATCTTGTGCTCCAGATCGGCCCACATCGGTTCGTCGATCAGTTCGTAGCTGTGTCCCCAAAAGCAGAACACGCCATCATGGGCCTTGGCGCTTTCGTACAGCGTCCAGAAATCCGGATCATCAAATCGGCAAAAGGGACCAAATTCGAACGGATCGGTGGGTGGAAATCCCGAGCGATGGGGGTCCACGGCGCGGGCGTAGATATGGCCGGCGGCGCGCACCGCCGCTTTGACAGTCGGGTTGAATCCGCCAAATGGATAGCAGAAACCCCGCACCGGTTGCTGAAACCAGTCCTGGAGAATGCGGCGGCTTTCCCGGATTTCCCAATCCAGAGCTCCGGCGGACAAATCCGGCAGATAGGGATGAGTCAGGGTATGGTTGGCGATTTCGAAGCCCGCGTACACATCCGCCAGTTCGTTCCTGCCGAGGCGCCAGACTTCCCGGTCGCCATGACGCCAACCGAACGAACGTTGGTCTTGGTGCAGGCCAGGATTAAGGTTAAAGGTGGCCGTGGCCCGGCGCCGGCGCAACAACTCGGTGAGACGGACATCCTCCACGATTCCGTCATCCCAGCTCTGCGCGACTTTCACGCGCCCTGGCGCGGTTTCACCACTCATCGTTGCGAACCTTTCGCACCAGAACCGCCAATTCGTCATCGGGCATGTCGCTCAGCCCTCGGATCAATTCGGCGAACAGAATCGGCCGCCGCATGATGACTTCACGGAGATCGGTGGATACCTTGCCCGCCAAGGCCAGCAATAAGTCGGCGTCCTCGCCCAAGTCCGCGGCCAACCGCCGAATGGTCTCTTCCGATGGCGGCGGGACATCGCCCCGTTCGATTTTACTGAGATAGGCGGGTTCCACGCCGATCCGCTGGGCGGTCTGCCGCACTGAATAACGGCGGTTCACCTCGCGACGTTGCTCGCGTAGTCGGCGAACATGGCTTCCAAAGTCCATAATGACACCACTAATTTCGCATAATAGTATTCAATATAGAGCAGCTAGTGGTGGAATTCCATCCATGTGGTCTGAACCGCTCTACATTTTTGTTACTGGGAGATGGTAAAAAAACCCTCTTCCATTGAGCGGCGAAGCGGAGAACCGGGGTGGAGCCGCAGGTGAGAGGATTTCACCGGACAACCACCCCGCTGTCCTCGCGGGTCGGCGTGAGAGGGTAGGGCAGGGTAGAGGGATGCAAATAAGGAATTTACTCCTTCTCCCGCCGCCGTAAATCCAGCGTATACGGGAAATTGGGATTCACTTCCTCAGTCGGGGCGACCATCGGCCCCGGGGTGTGGCCGTAGGGCCAGAATCGGGCGAAACGCCGCGCTTCGGCCTCGTTGGCGTTGACCGGGAAGGTATCGGGATTGCGCCCGCCGGGATGCATCACATGGTACGTGCAGCCACCGATGGAGCGCTGGTTCCAAGTGTCCACCAGGTCGAACACCAGCGGCGCGTGAACCGGAACCGTCGGATGCAGCGCCGACGGCGGCAACCAGGCCCGGTAGCGAACTCCGGCGATGAACTCGCCGGGAACGCCGGTCGGACGCAACGGCACCCGCCGGCCGTTGCAGGCCACCATGTGCCGCTCGCCGACCATCCCGCGCACCTTGACCTGCATCCGCTCCACCGAGGAATCCACATAGCGCGCGGTCCCACCCAGCGCCTGCTCTTCGCCCATCACATGCCACGGTTCCAAAGCCTGCCGCAATTCCACTTCGATGTCGCGCTGGACGATGGCGCCGTAGTACGGGAAGCGGAACTCGAAGAACGGCAGAAACCAGTCGCTCTCGAACGGATAACCGGCCTCCTGGAGTTCGGCGATGGCATCCTGGAAATCCGTCCAGACGTAGTGCGGCAACATGAATTGGTCGTGAATCCGCGTCCCCCAGCGCACCAGTTCCCGGTTTGGATACGGCTGTTCCCAGAACCGCGCCACCAAGGCCCGCAGCAAGAGCATCTGCATCAGGCTCATCCGGGCGTGCGGCGGCATTTCAAAGGCGCGCATCTCCACCAGACCCAGCCGGCCGGTCGCGCTGTCCGGCGAGTACAACTTGTCGATGCAGAACTCGGCGCGGTGGGTGTTGCCGCTCAAGTCCACCAGCAGGTTACGCAACAGACGATCCACTAGCCACGGCTGCGGCGCCTCCCCTGGCGGCATTTCCCGGAAGGCGATTTCCATTTCATACAGGCTGTCGTTGCGCGCCTCGTCCACGCGCGGGGCCTGACTGGTCGGGCCGATGAACAACCCAGAGAATAGATAGGACAGGCTGGGATGGTGCTGCCAGTAGGTGATCAGACTGCGCAGCAGCTCGGGCCGACGCAGGAACGGGCTGTCGCTCGGCGTCGCCCCGCCCA
>DAIRDI010000096.1:0-10171 GCA_036796235.1 Candidatus Competibacteraceae bacterium
GACGTGGGAGATCCATGGTCAGCACGTCGTACCAAGCGCGCATCGACATCCCGTTATTGATCGTGACCGGACGGACCGGCGCATTGGGAAATACAAAACGGATCCCCAGCGTCGGCGGTACGCGCAATTCCGGGACGATGGGCTCGAAATCGTGGGCGTCGGCGCCCAGTCCGTGCATCCAGATCACGCTGGAGCGGGCGGCGCCGGTGGGTTCGATCTCGACGGTGGTCAGCGGGGTATCGGTCATGGGAAGGCTTCCATAATTGGGGAGACGATGGAGGGCATTAGCCAGGAATGCGCCCCAGCTTGTCAAGCCAAGCTTGCCGGCGGGAGGCGGGTTATACTGCCGGTTGTCTCCTTTTCCCGACCGAGGATCATTGGCATGTCCACGTTCTATCCCGGACCCGTATTGGCCGGGTTGCTGTTCGCGGCGTTGTTGGCGGGTTGCGGCCAGAAAGGCGCGCTCTATCTGCCCGCGCCGCCCGCGCCGCCGGCTTCGTCCGAGTCCTCTCAGCCACTGAAGCCCTGATATGGACCACTTTGAATATCGCAACGGTCGGCTGTTCGCCGAGGACGTGCCGGTCGCCGACATCGCGACGGCGGTCGGCACACCCTGTTACATCTACTCCCGCGCCACCCTCGAACGGCACTGGCGCGCGTTTGATCGGGCGTTTGGCGAACATCCGCATCTGGTGTGCTATGCGGTTAAGGCCAACAGCAATCTGGCGGTGCTGAATCTGCTGGCGCGGCTGGGGTCGGGCTTTGACATCGTGTCGCTCGGCGAACTGGAACGGGTGCTGGCGGCGGGCGGCGATCCCGGTAAGGTGGTGTTTTCCGGGGTCGGCAAGCGCCGCGACGAGCTGGAACGGGCTCTGGCGCTGGACATCCGCTGCTTCAATGTCGAATCCGCCGCGGAGCTGGCCCTGTTGGAACAGGTGGCGGCAGCGCGGGGTCGGCGGGCGCCGGTGTCGCTGCGCATCAACCCCGACGTGGACGCCGACACGCATCCCTACATTTCCACCGGACTCAAGCAGAACAAGTTTGGCATCGACCCGGAACGAGCGCTGGCGCTGTACGCGCGGGCCGCCGCCTCGCCGCATCTGGAGGTGGTCGGGGCGGATTGCCATATCGGCTCGCAACTGACCCGGATCGCGCCGTTCGTGGACGCGCTGGAACGGGTGCTGATGCTGGTGCGGCGACTGGAAGAGCAGGGGATTCAGGTCCGCCATCTCGATCTCGGCGGCGGGCTGGGCATCCGCTACCGCGACGAAGAACCGCCGTCGCCGGTCGAACACGCCGCCGCGCTGATGGAACATCTGCGCGATCTTCCCTACGAAATCTTGATCGAGCCGGGTCGGGCGATTGTGGGTAACGCCGGCATCCTGGTGACGCAGGTGGAATTGCTCAAGCCGGGTGAAGACAAGAACTTCGCGGTGGTGGACGCGGCGATGAACGATCTGCTGCGCCCGGCCCTGTATGCGGCCTGGCAAGATATCATTCCCGTCGCCCCCCGAACCGCCGGCGAACCGCTGCGCTACGACGTGGTCGGGCCGATCTGCGAGACCGGTGATTTTCTCGGCAAGGATCGGGAACTGAACATCGAACCGGGCGATTTGCTGGCGGTGCGCTCCGCCGGCGCCTACGGCTTCGCCATGAGTTCCAACTACAATTCCCGCCCGCGCGCCGCCGAAGTCATGGTGGACGGCGACCGGTTCCAGGTGGTGCGGCGCCGGGAGACGGTGGCGGAGTTGTATGCTGGCGAAATGGCGCTGTCCGACCCCACTCTTGTTTGAGGAGACCGTGCGATGACCCCGTGCTTCGATAACCCCTCCATGGACGAAATCCGCGTGCTGCTGCAACGGATCAAGACCATCGCCGTGGTCGGACTCTCCGCCTCGCCGAGCCGGCCCAGCCACGGCGTCGCCCGGGCGCTGCAAGGCTTCGGATATCGTATTATTCCGATCAATCCCACCCTGTCGGACGTACTGGGCGAGAAAGCGTATCCCAGCCTGCGCGAGTTGCCCGAACCCGTGGACCTGGTGGACGTGTTTCGGGAATCCAGCTACGTCGCCGGCCTCGTTGATGAGTGTATCGCTCTGAACCTGCCGGCGCTCTGGTTGCAAGACGGAGTCGTGGATCGAGCGGCGGCGCTGCGGGCGCGGGCCGCCGGGCTAACCGTGGTGATGGATCGCTGCATCTACCGTGATTATGTCCAGCTCATGTAGCCCATCTTTACCCCTTGAATCTTTCGCCGTTCGCCTTAAACCTTTCGCCTTGAGCCTTTTGCCTTGAACCTGCCGAGCATGACCGAAAAAACCTCCGAACCGCCGGTCCAGCACCGCTTGAAGCTGCGCAACCTGCGTCTCTCCGATTACGACGATATGGGGGAAATCATGGAAATGGTTTACCCCAGCATGGATGGGGCCTGGAGCCGCGAGCAGTTCGCCTCGCAGATCGCCCGCTTCCCGGAGGGACAGATCTGCATCGAAGACAACGGCAAGGTGGTGGCCGCCGCCATCAGTCTGATCGTGGACTACGGCCGCTACGGCGACCGCCATAACTACAAGCAGATCACCGGCGACGGCTATCTCACCACCCACGATCCCAACGGCGACACGCTGTATGGCGTGGATATCTTCGTCCATCCCGACTATCGCGACATGCGGTTGGGTCGGCGGCTGTACGACGCCCGTAAGGAACTCTGCGAAAAGCTGGACCTGCGCGCCATCATCGTCGGCGGGCGGATTCCCGGCTACGGGCAGTACGCTCCCGACATGACGCCGCAGCAATATGTGGCGCAGGTGCGGGCCAAGGAGTTGGTCGATCCGATCCTCACCTTCCAACTGGCCAATGATTTCCACGTGCGGCGGATCATCACCGGCTACCTGCCCGATGATACCGAGTCCAAAGCCTATGCGGTCTTGTTGGAATGGCTGAATATCTACTATGAGGATCGGGAAGTCCTGATCGGTGGCCGCAAGTCGGAGGTGCGGGTGGGGGTGGTGCAGTGGCAGATGCGCCAGGTCACTTCGCTTGAGGATTTATTGCAGCAGGTCGAATATTTCGTGGATGCGGTGGCCGGCTACAAGACCGATATCGTGCTGTTCCCGGAGTTCTTCAGCGGCCCGCTGATGGCGCTGTTCAACCAGCACAACGCCGCCGAGGCGGTGCGGGAGCTGGCCGAGTACACCCAACCCTTGCGCGAGGCCATCCTGCAATTGGCGCTAGCCTATAATGTCAACATCATCGCCGGCAGCATGCCCGAATATGTGGGCGGTGCGCTGTATAACGCCGCCTATTTGTGCCGGCGTGATGGCACTTGGGACAAACAGTCTAAATTGCACACCACCCCGGACGAACAGTCCTACTGGGGTCTCCAGGGCGGCGACCGGCTTCAGGTGTTCGAGACCGACATCGGCAAGATCGGCATTCTGATCTGCTACGACGTCGAATTTCCCGAGCTGCCGCGCCTGCTGGCCGATCAGGGGATGCAGATTCTGTTCGTGCCGTTCTGGACCGACACCAAGAACGCCTATCTGCGGGTGCGACGCTGCGCCCAGGCGCGGGCCATCGAGAACGAATGCTATGTGGTGATCTCCGGCAGCGTGGGCAACTTGCCGAAGGTGGAGAACATGGACATGCAGTATTCCCAGGCGGCGGTGTTTACGCCTTCCGATTTCGCTTTTCCGCACGACGCCATTGCCGCCGAGGCTACGCCGAACACCGAAATGTTGCTGATCGTCGATCTGGATCTGGACAATCTCAAGGAACTGCGCATGCATGGCAGCGTCCGCAACTTCCGCGATCGGCGGATGGACTTGTATAAAATCGCCTGGACGGGCCGAAGTTAGGGCGGGCGGGGCCATGAAGCTCAATTTCACCAAAATGCACGGACTCGGCAACGACTTCGTGGTGATCGACGGCATCAACCAGACCGTGGCGCTGGCCCCGGAGCGGATTCGACGCCTGGCCGACCGCCATTTCGGCGTCGGCTGCGACCAGGTGTTGCTGGTGGAGGCGTCCGATCGAGCGGAGGCTGATTTCCGCTACCGGATCTTCAACGCCGATGGCGGTGAAGTAGAACAGTGCGGCAATGGCGCCCGCTGTTTCGCCCGCTTCGTCCGCGACCGGGGGTTGACCGACCGGAATGATCTGCGAGTGCTGACCGCCGCTGGCTTACTGCGGTTGCACATCCAGCCGGATGGCCGGGTGGCGGTGGACATGGGCCAGCCGCGGCTGGAGCCGGCCGAGATTCCGTTCTTTGCCACCGAGCGTGCTAAAAATTATCCCATCGCCGCCGATGGTCTGGACATGGAGATCGGCGTGGTGTCGATGGGCAATCCGCACGCGGTATTGCGGGTGGACGACGTGGACCGGGCGCCCGTGGCGCATCTGGGGCCGCTGCTGGAGCGGCACGGCCGCTTTCCCAGCCGCGCGAATATCGGCTTCATGCAGATCGTCGCTCCCGATCGCATCCGGCTGCGGGTGTTCGAGCGCGGCGTCGGCGAGACCCTGGCCTGCGGCAGCGGGGCCTGCGCGGCGGTGGTGGTCGGCCGGCTGTGGGGGTTGCTCTGGCCCAATGTTAGGGTCGAGCTGCCCGGCGGCGAGCTGAACGTGCATTGGGCGGGGGAGGGTGAAGCGGTGATGATGAGCGGACCGGCGGAAACCGTATTTGAGGGGTGGATCGAACAATGAACGAAGAAGGGGAAGGATTCGATCTCGAAGCGGTGATCGGCGCCTATTTGCGCGATCATCCGGAGTTTTTCATCCGGCATTCCGAGCTGACGGAAAGCCTGCGCATTCCCCATGCCTGTCAGCCGGCGGTGTCGCTGCTGGAATATCAAAACCGACTGTTGCGCGAACAGAGCCAACGCTTGCGCGACAAATTGCTGGAACTGGTCGCCATCGCCCGCGACAACGACCGGCTGGCGGGACGAGTGCAAAGATTGGCCCTGGGGCTGTTGGACGCTCGGGGCGGGCTGGACGAACTGTTGCACGGCGTCAAGGCGATACTGCGCGAGGAGTTCCGGGCCGATTGCGTCGCGCTGTGTCTGGCGATCCCACCGACCGTGGGGTTGAGCGCAGTGGAGGAATTTCTACGTCCCGATGTCTTCATCCTGTTCGAGGACGTGTTCCGCGCCGGTCGTCCCCGGTGCGGCCGGCTGAGTCCGGAACAAGCCGCCGCTCTGTTCGCGGACGGCGCGGGTCGCGCCGCTTCGGCGGCGCTGATTCCCCTGGGGAGCGAGGAATGGCGCGGTTTGCTGGCGGTGGGCAGCGGCGACGCCGGGCGCTTTTATCCAGGCGTTGGCACCTTGTTTCTGGAGCGGATCGGCGAACTGGTCAGCCAGACCCTGCGGGCGCGCTTGCTGGCGGGCGGGCAGCGGGTGCTTGAGGGTAAGAGCTGAAGGCTTTTTGGCTGGGTATCCAAAACTGTAGAACACCACCACCACCAGCACCACCGGGGTTGGTTGGCGCTTTTCAAGTCCGCTCCCAGGCAAACCCCGACAGGTTGCGCTGTTCGCGGCTGAAGTCGATCCCGATCAGGGTCACCGGCCGGCCGGCGTAGCGCTGGTGATAGCCTTTGCTTTTGATCTGCGTCAGCGCTTTTTGCCCGTCGTTGCCGTCATCGATCTTGAACTCCAGCAGCCAAATCCGCCCCTGAGATTGAATCACCAAATCCACCTGTCCCCGATTCGTCGGCTCCTCGGCGCGGGTCTCTACCCCCAGCGCGGCGAACAGGCAATAGACCAGCGACGCCCAATAGCCTTCATAAACCGCCAGATCGTTCTTGCGGTGCCAGTCATGGGGGATGGACGCAAAGAAGGCGTGTAGGGCGGCGCGCAAGCGGTCGGGATCGTCTCGGTCCAGGGCATCACGCACACCGTGCAGCGCCATTTGTTGGGACCGCGCGTTGGGACTGTAGCGTTCCAACTGGGCTTGGGGCAGCGCCAGTCGGACTTCATGGTTCGGATAAATCAGCCGGTAGTGGTAGCCGGCATCATCCGCCCAGTAACGGTCGATGGTCAGATAGCCGGTCTGGAACAGCAGGGCCTCCGGTTCGATGCGCTCCACATCGAAGCTGGACAGCAGGCGCTCGCCCACTTCCACCCCATCCAGGTCGGCCAGGGTGACCTGATTCTGCTCTAGGACCTTGATGAGAAAGGTCGGCGTGCCGGTCTCGAACCAATACGCCTTGAAGTGCCGGTGGCGCAGGAAGAGCAGGATATCGAACGGGTTGTAGACCGGCTCGCCGAGAAAGCGGTAGCCGTTGTACCAGCGTCGGACTTCGGCCAGATCGACCCCGTCCAGATGCTCGACGAAAGTCGCCGTCAGTTCGGGTTCGGTATAGCCGCACAAGGTGGCGACCCGGGGATCGAGGGTCAGGTCTTCCAGATTGTTCAAATCGGAGAACAGCGAGACCTTGGCGAATTTGCTGACCCCCGTCAGCAGCACGAATTTCAGATGGGGATCGAGGCGCTTGATCCCCGAGTAGAGATTCCGCAAGCCGTCGCGCATCAGCGCCGCCAGGTCGGGCGTCGCCAGATTGTCCAGGATCGGCTTGTCGTATTCATCGACCAGCACCACGACCGGTTGCCGGGTCGCCTCCGTCAGCCGCAGGACCAGTTCCTCGAACCGGCTGGGAATGTCGTCCCGCGTCAGGGTGAGGTTCCAGCGCGCCGCTGCCTCGTCCAGTTGCGCGACGATGCGCTGATCCAGTTCTTCGCGGGAACGCAACACGCCGGAACTGAAATCGAAGCGCAGCACCGGATAGGAGCGGCTCCAGTCCCAGTGCGATTCCAGATACAGCCCTTCAAACAGCTCCCGGCTGCCGGCGAAGGCTTCGGCCAGGGTATCGACGAACAGACTCTTGCCAAAGCGGCGGGGCCGGGCCAGGAAGTAATACTTGCCCTGATCCGCCAACTGAGCGACGAAGGGCGTTTTATCCACGTAGGAGTAGCCCTGGGTGCGCATCTCGCGCAGGTTTTGCAAGCCGATGGGGAGTTTGAGCATGGCGGCTGGGTCGGGCTGGGCTGGGCTGGGCTGGGCTGGGCTTGATGTCATCATCAAAGCGCTTCTTACAACGCTACGCAGTATATACACTCTGGAGGTCTTCTCCCCTGTGTGCGACGGATTCCTCACCCTGGCTACCGATATTCAACGCCGCCGGCGCTGAGGAGGAGTAGTGCGATCCCCTGTCGCGGCCACGATTTCAGGAGCCCGCGGCAGGCGCGGCCGGCGACGTACACCTTGCGGTCCCAGCCATCGTGCGCCACCCGATCCTGCACGAGGTACGGACCGGGGAACGGCGCATCGGCCGGCCAGGACCGGACATCCGGACCGCCCAAGGGAGTCCCGGCGTGAAAGACCAGGGCGCCGCTCAGAGCATGTAACCCCGAATGGTGAAGAACAGGAAAGCCGCGATCAGAGCCGTCGAGGGCACGGTAATCACCCACGCGGCGACAATCCGGATTACCAGGGACCGTTTCACCAACTCCGCGCGGTACAGCTTGCGAATGCTCTTTCTTTCACGCTTCGAGATTCCGGTTTCCTCGGCCCGCTTGCGGCTCTTCTCTTTGAGTTCCCTCAGCATGACGCCGCGCTCTTGGATGTTGGCCGCCTTGAATGCGCGCATGAATCGGTCGAGTGATTCGCGGTCCCCGTCCTCATGGTGTTCCTGGATCTCCGCAAGAATCTTGTCGTAGTTCGTCTTCAGGTACTCGCGCAGGAAACCGACCCCCATCACCGCGCCAACGGCCACGTGCGTCGTGCTCACGGGGAGGCCGAGTTCGCTGGCAATCAATACGGTGATCGTTGCGGACATCGCGATGCAGTAGGCCCTGATCTGGTCCATCTCGGTGATCTCGCTGCCGATCGTGCGGATGACGCGGGCGCCGAACAGCCACAGGCCCACCGCCAGGCCCAGCGCCCCGATCACCAGAACCCAGAGTGGGATGGGAGCCGCCTGGGCGATCTCCGCGCCGCCGGTACGGGTGACCTCGACGATTGCGGCCAACGGACCGATCGCGTTCGCGACATCGTTGGATCCGTGCGCAAAACTCAACAGAGCGGCGGCGAAAATGAGCGGGATGTTGAACAGCCGGTTCACCCCCACCTTGCTGTTTCCCACCTCCCCAATTCGGGCCAGCAGGGCATTGACCAGCGCATAGGTCAGCAGCGCGACAACCACCCCGACGATCAGCGCCGTGTGCGGATCCACCTTCATGATCCGGCTGAAGCCCTTGAGCATCATGTAGACGCCAAAGACCCCACCCATGAATGCCACCAACACCGGCACCCAGCGCCGGGCGGCCGCCTTCAGATCGGACTGGTACGTGATGGTCCGCTTGATGGCGTACAGGAGCAGCGCGGCAATCCCTGCGCCCATCGCGGGCGAGATGACCCAGCTCATCACGATGCGGCTGATCACGTCCCAGTTCGCGATGGCGAAGCCCGCCGCGGCGATGCCGGCGCCGGCAACGGCGCCCACGATGGAGTGTGTGGTCGATACCGGGGCCCCCATCGCGGTGGCCAGGTTGATCCAGATGGCGGCCGCGAGCAGCGCGGCCAGCATCATCCAGAGAAATGTCTCCGGATTCGCGATCATTTCCGGGTCGATGATGCCGCTGCGGATGGTGCTCACCACCTCGCCGCCCGCGATAATGGCGCCCATCGCCTCGAAGACCCCGGCAATAGCGAGTGCCCCGAGCAGGGTGATCGCGCCGGACCCCACCGCGGGACCCACATTGTTGGCGACATCGTTGGCGCCAATATTCATCGCCATGTACGCCCCGATGATGGCGGCGAACACGACGAAACCCACGCCGGCGGCATCACCCAGCGTAAGCTTGGCGTAGGCTGCGACCCCGATCAGGAAGACGATGGCGATACCGAAGCTGACCGACCGGCCCAACCCGGATTCTCCAGCATGCTTTCTTACGTCTTGCCCCCCGCCGGGGAGGGTCCGCAAGCCGCCGTCCTCGGCGCCATTCAGTAATGAAGTGTTGTCCATACCCGGATTTCCTCACGTTTCCTGTTGACGCTGCCCCGCTACGCCCTTGCGCCAAGCGGGCGCTTTGTAATGGAATTGTTATCTTGAGAACGAGCCAGGTTGGAACTTATTCCATCGCCCCGCCGCCCGGATCGGCGCTGGCGCCTCAGTGTTCGAGTTCCACCATAGCTGCGATTCTTTCCGGCCGTCCTTCCCTCGTATCTCGTTGCTGATCACGTAAGCGGACAGCACAGGGTCATAGCTCATCGCGCGGATGCCACCCCCATCCAGGTCGAGCAGGATCGGCGCGCCGAACACCGGCGCGGCCCCCGCGTCGAACATCGCGTTCGGGTTGGTGATCGGCACGACGATCGATCGTTCTCCCGCCATCGGATGACGCAACCCGAGCAAGAGGTCCTGAGACATCCGTCGATAGGAGAGCCCTTCGATATCGAGCCGAGAGAAGTCGGCCTGTTCGCCGGTCTGCCGAGCGATCGCCTGTTGGAGCGCCTGGTCCCCCGTCAAGCCGCGACTCGCCCATTGCCTTGCCGGTCTTCTTGCCAATTTTCTCCGTGGACCTTTTGCCGGACGCCGTTGCGGTTTCAACGGGCATCATCTATCCGGATTCATTATCGCTCATGTCTTGCTTTTCCGAACCGACTGTTCTGGCTACCGGAGCAGGTGATCGACAATGAGCCGGGCCGCTTCCGGCACGCCCTTGAATCCCGGAAAACCATTCACGTCCACGATCTGGGGGCCGGTTTCACCTACGACGAAATCCACCCCGTAGATCTCCAGCCCCAGCACCCGTCCCACAGCCAGCGCCAGTTCGCCGAGCATCGGCTCCGGCGTGAACGGCCGTTGAGCCGCCGATTCCCGGCGGGGCCACGGTTTCAGGAGCCCGCGGCAGGCGCGGCCAGCGACGTACACCTTGCGGTCCCAGCCATCGTGCGCGACCCGATCCTGGACGAGATACGGACCGGGGAACGGCGCCTCGACCGGCCAGGTCGCGGCTTCGACGCCAATCACTCCAGCGCCCCGACCCAGGCGGCCATCGACGGCCTTGACCACCACGGCTCGTCCCTGGGCGAGCGCCAGCGCCTCGGCCCAGGTCGTGGCGAGCGACCCGGCCGGAACCGGCAGGCCGGCGGTTTCGAGTCGCTGTTGCACCCGGTGGCGATC
>DAIRDI010000097.1:0-6215 GCA_036796235.1 Candidatus Competibacteraceae bacterium
ATTTCATCCTTGAATTCCCGCATTTCATCCTTGAATTCCCGCAGCTCCGCCTCGGTGCGCAGTTGCGAGTTGTAAACTTTATTGAATTCAATGCCGACGCTGGTGATGAAGTTCGCCAGAGCCTCTTCCAGCCGGTCGATGCGTTCGACGACAGCGGTCATGACGCGTTCCTCCGAAGCCAAAGACAAACTTCATGGTAATAAAACAGCGGCTTAGATGCGTTTTATCGACCGCTGGAACCGACGATAATCTTGCCGCCGCTGGATGGCAGGACGGTTCGCGGGGTCGCCCCGGAACGGGAGTTGCTCGTGGATCGGGTGGTTTGGGCGCTGCGGTTGCCGGTGGTGCGCGGAGTAATGATGGTGACGCCGCCAGCACCGCGACCCGACGCATGGCCGCTCATCGCCAGCGAGCCAGTGGCGCCGGCGTGATACAGACCGCTGGCTCGGTTTTGCTGGTATAAACTGAGAACCCGCACCACGTAGGTCTGAGTTTCCCGGAAGGGCGGAACCTGGTTGCCGTAGCGCTGTACCGCCCCCTCGCCGGCGTTGTAGGCGGCCACCGCCAGCCGGGTGTCCTGGAAGCGGTCGAGCAGCCAGCGTAAATAACGGGCGCCACCCTGCATGTTGGCCACCGGATCGTAAGAGTTGCTAACGCCAAAGCGGGCGGCTGTGGGCGGCATCAATTGCATCAGGCCCGTGGCGCCCTTGGGCGAAACCGCCTGTGGGTTGTAAGCCGACTCGGCATGAATCACCGCATGCATCAACGCTGGGTCGAGACGGTGCTGCGCGGCGATGCGCTGGATGTCGGCGGCAAAGCGCTGGCGGTTGCTTTCGGCGGTGCGGGATAGCCGGACAGGCCCGGCGTTCCGGGCGCGGGCGTTCGGAGCATTCAAGGATTTGCCCGGGCCGTACAGATTGAGCGGGGCGTAGCTGGAGGTGGGTTTAGCGCTCTCCTTACGGTAGGCCGGGGTTCGCATCACCAGCTTGTAGCGGGGATCGCTGGGAACGTTGCTCAGATGCCGCACCCCTTTGCCGTCCACGAAGGCGTAAATGTCCGCATGAACAGGTCCGGAAAGCGTCAACAGCATGGGAATCAGACCGGCCAATAGCCGCCGCATCATCGGGTTCTCCTTCTGGTTTTATCAAGGGCCTGGTCGTGGTGAGACGGTCGGGCGATCATCTTGACTCAGGCGGGAGAGTCGAGCGTCTGTCGGTCAACACGTCTAAGATTAACATCAAACCGCGCGGCCGCAACCGGCCAAGCCGGTCGGTGAAAGGCCAGTGAGTCGGTCAGCCATCTTCAATAGCTTGAATGTGAAGGCCAAAATTTCTTTGGCGCCGGCTTGGAAGCTCTCAAGCATCGACCAGCAACCACAACAGCGCGCGCGAACGAGGGGATTATGATGTTTAGAACCGCCGAACTGCAACGCAAGCTGCCCAAAGAGGATTATCACCAACAGGTTCCGCAACTGCGGCAAGACCTGTTGATCGCGCAAATGGAACTGCGAGAGGCCGATTTTCCGGTCATCGTGGTGTTCGCCGGCGTCGACGGCGCCGGCAAGAGCGAGACGGTCAACAAACTGTACGAATGGATGGATGCGCGCTGGTTGATCACCCGGGCCTTCGGCGAGCCTTCCGATGAGGAGCGCGACCGCCCCGATTCTTGGCGATTCTGGCGGGAATTACCACCCCGGGGACGGATGGCGTTATTTCTCAGCTCCTGGTATTCGCAACCGATTCTCGATCAGGTCTACGGCCATATCGGCTCGGCCAAATTCGACGAACAACTCGAACGCATCAAACGCTTCGAGCGGACCCTGGCCGACGACGGCGCGCTGATCCTGAAATTCTGGATGCATCTGTCCAAGGACGCGCAGAAGGACCGGCTGCGCAAGCTGGAGAAGAATCCCTTGCTGCACTGGCGCATTTCCGAGCGGGACTGGCGGCATTGGGAGATGTACGATCAGTTCATCGCCACCGCCGAACGCACCATCATGAAGACCAGCACCGGTCTGGCGCCCTGGAAAATCATCGAGGGATACAACGAGCGTTATCGCAGCATCACCGTGGCGACCGTCATTCGTGACGCTATCCGGTTCCGGCTGGAGGAGTCCCGGATTCAGTCCACCGGTAACGGCGAGGTCGCCGCGCCCCCACCGGGCGTGCTGGCGCCGGATCCGGCTGGATCGCCGCCGGTCACCATCCTGTCGCGGCTGGACATGAGCAAAACTCTGAACAAGGCGGAGTATGACGCGGGTCTGAAAACTTACCAGAGTAAGCTGAACCAGTTGCAACGCGCGGCTCGGGAACGCAAGGTCTCGACCCTGCTGGTGTTCGAGGGTTGGGACGCCGCCGGCAAGGGCGGCTGCATCCGCCGCATCACCGCCGCGCTGGACGCCCGCGATTACCAAGTGATTCAGATCGCCGCGCCCACCGACGAGGAAGCCGCCCACAGTTATTTGTGGCGCTTCTGGCGGCACCTGCCGCGGGCTGGCCGGGTCACCATCTATGACCGGAGTTGGTACGGACGGGTATTGGTGGAACGGATCGAAGGGTTTGCCCGGCCCCGGGAGTGGCAGCGCGCCTATGCCGAAATCAACGACTTCGAGGAGCAGTTGGTGCAAAGCGGGATCGTTCTGGTGAAATTCTGGCTGCACATCACCCAGGACGAGCAATTGCGGCGGTTCAAGGAACGCGAGCAGACGCCCTACAAGGCTTGGAAGCTTACCGAGGAGGATTGGCGCAACCGCGAGCGCTGGACGGATTATGAACTGGCGGTCAACGACCTGGTCGAGCGCACCAGCACTCGCCAGGAGCCGTGGACGTTGATCGAAGCTAACGACAAGCGCCATGCGCGCATCGAAGTATTACGAACGATCTGCGAGCGACTCGAAGCAGCTCTCGCCGAAAAACCAAAATCATCTGAATCCACAAAGAAAGAATGAAGGGGCGTTGTTTATGACCGAATCCGCCGAAATCGCTGTCAAGGAATCCGAATCCGCCGAAATCGCTGTCAAGGAATCCGAATCCGCTGAAACCCAGCCGCGCGGCCGCCGTCGCCAGAGCCACGACGACCGCGCGGCGGTCGAGTCGCCCGTCGTGGAGCTGGAATCGCCAGCGCCGGAGGAAACACCGCTTCCGGAAATCGATTTGACGGCTCCCGAGTGGTACCTGAACCGCGAGTTGACCTGGCTGGAGTTCAATCGCCGGGTGCTGCACGAAGCTCAGGACGAACGCACGCCACTGCTGGAGCGGGTGAAGTTCCTGGCCATCGTCAGTTCCAATCTCGACGAGTTCTTCATGAAGCGCATCGGCGGCCTCAAGCAGCAGATCGGCGCGCGGGTGCGGGAACTGACGGTGGATGGCCGCAGCCCCGAGCAACAGTTGAGCGAATGTCTGGCGGTCGTGCGTGAGATTGTGGAGCGGCAGCGGGTGCTAGCGTCTCAATTGCACGAACTGCTCAAGGAGCAGGGCATCGTGCTGCGCAGCTACAAGCGGTTGACGGACGAGCAACGCCAAGGGATGCGAGACTATTATCTGGAGAACATCTTTCCGCTGGTCACGCCGCAGACCATGGACCCGGCCCATCCCTTCCCCTTTATTTCCAATCTCTCGCTGAATCTGTTGGTGACGGTGCGCTATCCCAACGACGATTCCAGCGGGCTGGCGCGAATCAAGATTCCGGTCGGGTCCGGGATTCCTCGCTTCCTTAAGGTCGGCGACGAGGAGTTGTACGTGCCCTTGGAGGATGTGGTCGCCAACAATCTCGATCTGTTGTTCCCCGGCATGGTGATCGAGGCCTGCGAGCTGTTCCGGGTGACCCGCAACGCCATCGCGGAGCGCGCCGAGGATATGGCCGACGATCTGCTGGTGATGATCGAATCAGAGTTGCGCGAGCGCCGGTTCGCGCCGATCGTCCGGCTGGAGGTGGAGAGGAACATGGACGCGACCCACCGGGGCATGCTGGCCGCCGAACTCGGATTGGACGAAGTCAACGAGGTGTTCGAGGTCGATGGCATGATGGCGATGCGCGATCTGTTCCAGACCGTCGGCATCAACCGACCGGAGTTGCACGACCCGCCGCACCACCCGCTCGATCATCCCAAGCTGGCCGACAAACGCAATATTTTCCACATCATCCGCGAGACCGGCCCGATCCTGCTACAGCATCCCTACGAATCGTTCGCGACCTCGGTCGAGCGCTTTGTGTTGGAGGCCAGCGACGATCCCAAGGTGCTGGCGATCAAGATGACCCTGTATCGCACCTCGTCGGATTCCAAGATCATCCAATATTTGATCGACGCCGCGCAGGATGGCAAGCAGGTGGCGGTGGTGGTGGAGTTGAAGGCGCGTTTCGACGAGGCGGCCAATATCCGCTGGGCGAACCGGCTGGAGGAGGCGGGCATTCACGTCACCTACGGGGTGGTGGGGTTGAAGACCCATAGCAAGGTGATTCTGGTGGTGCGGCGCGATTTCAACGGCCTGCGCCGTTACGCGCACATCGGCACCGGCAATTACCACGCCGGCACGGCCCGCCTGTATTGCGATCTGGGCTTGCTGACCTGCGATCCGCGGATCGGCGAGGATTTGACCGAACTGTTCAACTACCTGACCACCGGGTACGTGCCCAAGCGCTACTACCAAAAATTGCTCCCGGCGCCCAAGGTGTTGAAACCGGGGCTGCTGGCCCGAATCGAGCGGGAAATCGAGCACGCCCAGGCGGGGCGACCGACGCTGATCCAGTTCAAGATGAACGCCTTGGAGGATAAGGAGCTCACGGCGGCGCTGTATCGCGCCTCGCAGGCGGGGGTGCCGGTGGACTTGATCGTGCGCGATACCTGTCGGCTGCGGCCGGGGGTTCCGGGGTTGTCCGAGACCGTGCGCGTGATCAGCATCGTCGCCCGGTTCCTGGAGCACACCCGGATTTTCTATTTCCTGAACGGCGGAACCGAGGAGTATTTCATCGGCTCGGCGGACTGCATGAAACGCAACCTGGAAAGCCGGGTCGAGGTGGTGGCGCCGGTGGAGACGCCGGAATTGCAGCGGGATTTGCGGCAGATGCTTGAAGTGCAGCTCAACGACCGGCGCAGCGCTTGGGACATGCAGCCGGATGGGAGCTATATCCAGCGGACGCCGGCCGAGGGCGAGGACCCACGCGGCTCGCAGGAACTCCTGATCGAACTGGCGGAGCGGCGGCAGCGGGAAGCCCGGCGGCTGAAAAAGCGCAAGCCCAAGGGGATCGCCCGGCGGGCGATGTTTTGAGACTGGACGTCCGTGGATTTCCGGAGCTTCGTCGCGGTCAGCGGCTGGCTTTCATCCGGGCCGGATCAAAAATTCCGGACGCGATCACCTCGGCGGAGGCAATGGCGAAATTGAGGTTCTGACCGACCTTGAGGCCCATGGTGGCGACGCCGATCACCGCGCCATCCCGCAGGATGACCGGCCCGCCGCTGTTGCCCGGACTGATCGGCGCCGAGATCTGGATGTAGCGGACGCCGTCGATTTCGCGCAGCCCGCTGATGATTCCGGTCGAGAATGTGCCTTCCAGACCGTAGGGATTGCCGATCACGAACACGTCCAGGCCGATCAGGTTCTGGTTGTAGGTCGGATCGAACGCAAAATGCTCCGGACTCTCGAGCGAGGTTGTCAGCAGCGCTAGATCCGGTTGCTTGCTGCGCTTGCTGACCCGAGCGACCGATTCCCGATCGCCGCAGCGGACCGCCAGATTCGCGGCTTTTTCGATGACGTGGTGGTTGGTGATGACCAGCCCATCCGATGACGCGAGCAGGCCGCTGCCCAGATTGGTGGTCTTGCCGTTTTGGAGGGAGACGATCAGGCAGGTCAGGGCGACGCCGCGCCGATAAATCCGTTGCCCTGGTTGATCCTGATCCGGAGCCTCGGTTCTGGGGGCCATGCTCGTGGGAGGGGGGGTGGCTGTCGGCGGCTTCGCCATATCCAGCAGCCCCCGGCGCAGGGAGCCGAGCAGGCTGCCCGTCGCTGGAGAAGCAGGTTCGAGAGCGGTGATGGGGGCGGATTGGGATGCGGCGGGGGTTGCGGGAGCCGCGCCGGCGGCGGGCGCGGGCAAGATATCTTGCAGGGTCTGCAGGGCTTGCAGTGCGCCGATGCGCACGGCGTCCGCCTCGTCGGTGGTGGCTAGCCGCCGTAATTGTTGGGCCATTTGTGGCTGGTCGGGAGCGAAACGATAGGCGTTGG